>NZ_JBQTGJ010000010.1:0-142091 GCF_052400685.1 Geofilum sp. OHC36d9 | reverse complement strand
TCAGAGCTCAAATATTTGCTGCCGCAATATATCGATAAATCACTGTTAATCTAGCATGCCCTTAATAGGGTGAATACAGAAAAATAAAAAAAATATTTTTGGTGCTTTTTAATTTATACTTTGTAATTGGAAAGATATTATCACAGGGGGAAAAAGACTCAATCTTTATAGAAAATAAATGTTGGGTTTTCCCAAAATATCTTATTGGTATATCCGTATTAAATCAAAACGAATTGAAAAGGACTTTAGAATTTGAAATGAATACACAACCATTTTTGATTCGGGCTGATAAAAATAACAAAGCTGCTTTCTTAGCGCTGTTGGGAGGTGGCATTTTTATGGGTGTTTTTGCAAGGGAGGCCATAGTTGATGATAATAACAAATGGCCTTTATTTGAAATTGGGGCAGGATTTATAACCCTCTCAATTCCGTTTTCATTAAAGGCTAACAGACAGAGACAAACCGCAATAAATATTTACAATAATACATTGCCGAATATAATAGAATGAACTACATAACAGTTTGATTGCAAATATACCCTGATGTCAATGAATTAAATAACATAAATAGTGTTTGTCTATAAAGTCAACTTCTGCGTTATGCTTGTCATAAAAACAGTCATTTACGAAAAGTAAACGCCTTGATTTTTATGACTTCGCAAGCCTTGAATTTGAACTTTGTATTTCAAACACTTAGTTTATGGACAGACTCTAAATAAACTCTAATACTTATGAAACAACTATTCTTCCTGCTGGTCCTTGTATTTAACTGCCTTTTAGGTGTCTCCCAGACAAGAGGAGTTATTGTGGATTCTGTCTCCCGGAATCCCGTCGAATTTGCCACCATTACCTATCAAGGGCAAATGAGAGGAACAATAACTAATGAAAATGGGCAATTTGTTTTGGATGGTACATATAATCAGGATACGTTACTGATATCGCATCTTAATTATGAGACTAAAAAAATTCCTTTTTCAAATCTGGCATCTGATAATAGTAATATGCCTATTTTTCTTACACCGACTATTTATCAGGTTGAAGAAATAAAAGTTGTTGCTGATCAAATCCCCAATCTTTTAGCCAAGGCGATTGACAGATCAAAAAAAAAATTAGTGCATAACTTTCTTGCCAATACTTATATTCGGGAATTCGTAAAAGAAGGAGAAAACTACACTAAGTTTTCAGATGGATTGATAGATTTTTACGTGGATAATTTTCAAGAAAAATCCTCTAAAATGTCTGTCCTCGTAAGCCAATCCAGGGCCTTTGAACTAAATACTGATGACGAATCTACGTTTGATGTGATATCACCGTTGGATATCAGGGACGTATTTTCGTTGGGCAACCCTGATCATCTTGTTAGGTTCGTTAATGATAAGGAATATTACAATTTTTCTATTACAGAAAAAATTAGTAAAGAAGGAATCCGATCCAGAATTATTTCATTTCAGCCAAAAAATGAATCTCAAAATCCTTCTTGCCAATATAAAGGATATGTAGTTATCAATCCTGAAAATCAACTTTTATATGAATATAGTATTGAACTTGTCAAACCCGAAATCCAGGAAATTAAAAACCTGCTTATTTTTAAAGGCCAACTCAAAAGGCATTCTTATTCAGCGAAATTCAATTCTTTTGAAGATAATTATTACCCCGTGTTTACTTCTCAAAACATAGGCCTCAATATTTGGAACAAGAAGAACGTGGATGCTCAATTTGATTTTAAAAGTGACTGCTTGATTCGTCAGATTGAAAGAATTCCTGATGATCCCATATCCAAAAAAGAAAATTTCAAAAAGAAATCATTATTCAAACTGGGGAACAACTATTCAGGAACTTTCTGGAAAAATCAAGGTGTTTTTTCTTTAACAGAAAAAGAAAAAATGGTTGTTGAAAAACTTGCTAAATCAACTCAAACCGATGAATAATGGTGTGCAGATAATCCTGCTCCCCTATCTTAATCCATCAATTTTTATATTCGTGGATTTGATTTAAACCAAAATTTATACATGTGATGTAATGTCTTTGGAAGACCCTGAATTAAAGAAAACTAATGGTGGTTGGGCTACTCTTATAGCTGGGGCTATCGTTACTATTGCAATTATGTGTTGGAATGACAGGGATGGATTTATGGAAGGCTTTAATGGTGGATATAGTAAAGGTTAAATGAATCAAAGTTCACTCTATAATTTATAAAGTGACCTCTTTTAGTATAAAATTGCATCGTAAAAAAATGTAATAATGTTAATAACTTATTTGGATGAAAAAGGAATCGAATATAGTAGTGAAGGTGTTTACTTGCCGTATGCGTTTTTATAAATTATTTATGTATCAAATATATAGTGCAAATACAAGACGAGATTAGACCTCATAGTAGTTTAGTAATTTTACAAAATCTCCCAGCTTATTAGCAGCAATAGGTAGTCCTGTCCTTTTAGCTTGTTTTAAAAAATCAACAAGAAATATACAGCAACAATCCTTAATCGATAAAAAATCATTTCTTAATGCGTTATTTTATGATGCAATCATCGGAGGTAATAGCTTTTATATTCTATGCCTTTATTCTTTAAATAAAATATCTTAAACAAAGAATTTATTTTTCACCTCACAATCAGTGTTTCAAATTCTTTTACGCGAAGCCTTACTTCAATTGAGCCGGTCCAAAAGACAACGGCAACAAATCGGTTGCGTTGGCAAAACGTAACACCTGACTTTTGCCCACAAGAATGAGTTTAAAGCCCTTGTGATATCTTTGCTCCGTTTCAGAAAATACCTGCCGACATGCGCCACAGGGTGAGATAATATCGTTGGTCAATTCCCCTTTCTTGGTAGCGACAACAACAAGGCACGATACGGGGATGTCAGGATAGTTCGCCCCGGCCCAATACAAGGCCACCCGTTCGGCACACATACCCGATGGATAAGCGGCATTCTCCTGATTATTACCGGTTACCACAGTTCCATTTTGGAGTAAAGCAACGGCCCCAACGCTAAAGCCGGAATAGGGCGCATAAGCATTTCCGGCAGCTGCAATGGCGGCATTCACCAGATTTTGTTCATCAACTTCCAGCTCCTCAACCCCGTCAAGTACATCCACCGGTATTTGGATATATTTCTTTTCCATAAATAGAAATTATTTACGGGCTCTGCGACGTAATTCCAGTCGGTCGCCCACATTAGGTTCCGTACCCTCAGCCATCCGATTCAAATAGTAAAGCCGCTTCAATTTAATGCCATATTGCTGCGACAACAGGTACATCGTTTCTCCTTGCGCAACCACATGTTTGGTATGGTCGGGATGAGCGTTGCGACGCTTGGGTTCCAGATACAAAACCTTATGCTTTTTGATATCAGCATTGTCAGGCAAATCGTTATACTGAGCTATCTCCCAACTTTTAAGACCAAACATCGCCGTTAGGCTCTCAAAGGTATCACCCTCCTCTACTTCCACATAACGTACGCCATTGTTATAGCTGGTTGCTCTAACATCAAACGGATTAATGACAAGCGACCCGGACGTTGAACGACGCTCAGCATCGCGTGAAGATCGTCGGGCCTGAGCAGAGGTGTTTGAGTCATACTCATAAAGCTTATTATCTTCAATAACTTTAATCAGCAAATTGGCATAATTTGGATTGGTGGCATAGCCGGCCTTCTTGAGGCCACGTGCCCAGCCTTTGTAATCGGTGGTTGCCAGTTTAAATAAATCGGCATACCGGGCGTGTGAAGTAAGAAATTCAGAATGATCATTAAACGACTCCCGGGGATCTTTATACTTACGAAAACACTCATTGCGTGCATCGTCGTGATGGTAAACACGCTCACCATCCCAATCATCATGGCACTTAATACCAAAATGGTTATTATCTTCACGTGCCAGCTGACTATTACCACTCGACGATTCCAGAATACCCTGCGCCAGTTTGATAGATGCCGGGATGCCTGTCACCTTCATATCCTTAATAGCCCAATCTTTATAAGTCTGAATATATTCGGCCGTTGTGATTCTGCTTTGAGCCACCGTAGGTCCGGCGATGAGGAGTAATACAAATGCAGCAATAGAAAAAAACCGGTTTATCATTGAAATAATTCTTTCCGTTAGTTAGAACAATTAAGATACGACAAGTCAGAGACATGACTTTAGCGCAAAGCCAGACAAATATAAATAATTGGATGCTAAATCTATTCCCTGAACAGATAAAATTAAACAGATGGAAATAACTGAAATATTATTGATCCGCCAAATAGTCCACCAACCTCATTAATGATGCAAACAAAAAAAAGAATTGGTGCTATCAACCACTTTACAGACAAACACGAATTACAATGCTCCTATAAAAAAATTAAAGCAATTTCGTTCCTTCCACCCACCTGTAACCGCGCAAAAAAGCACTCACAGACATCCGTTTTTTGCCGGCCACCTGTATCTCCAAAATACCAAGCGGACGATCGCCTGTACCGGCCATCAATATCTCTTTACCGTCACAAAACAACTCGCCCGGATTCAAAATGTGATCATTATTCGCCAAAACAGTGGCATACACCTTTAATGAAACTGGCTCTTTGCCGGGTTCCTGCATCTCAGTCCAAGCCGCAGGGTAGGGACTCAAGCCACGTACCTTATTATGAATTTCCACCGACGACAGCGTCCAGTTAATCCTACAATCTTCTTTAAAAATTTTAGGAGCAGGTTTAAGAACGGCATCCCCATCAGCAGTCTGCGACTGTTCATTCACGTCGCCGGCTTCAATTGCGGCCACAGTCTTCACCACCAACCTGGCTCCGGTTTCCATCAGTTTATCGTGCACCGACCCGGCATTGTCATCAGGCTCAATGAGAACCCGTTCCTGCATGATAATATTGCCGGTATCAATTTCGTGATTCAGGAAAAAAGTGGTGACACCAGTAACTGTTTCACCGTTAATAACAGCCCAATTGATGGGGGCAGCCCCCCGATACTGAGGAAGCAGAGAAGCATGCAGATTAAAAGTACCGTGAGAAGGCAGGTTCCACACGACCTCAGGCAACATGCGAAAAGCCACCACAACCTGCAAATCGGGTTTCAAATTTCGCAGCTCCTCCAAAAAAGCCGGATCTTTCAATTTCTCAGGCTGCAATACGAGAATCCCAAGCTCCAGAGCCATTTGCTTCACCGCCGGTGCCGTTATCTTACGTCCCCGGCCAGCCGGCTTATCGGGCGCCGTAACAACCCCCACCACGTTGGCCCCACTTTGGTGTAAAACCCTGAGGTTATGCGCTGCAAACTCAGGCGTTCCCATAAACACAATGCGTAACTTATCCATCTTAATAACAATTTGAAGCGAAAATAAAGATTTTAAAGCACAATTGCAGATTTAGTATTTGTCTATAAAGTCAACTATTTCGTTATGCTTACATTGAAACTTTATATTTCAAACACTAATTTATAGACAACTCCTATAGAGTTACCCGGAAAACCCTCTATCTTTAAATCCTGAATAAAAACGCACCAACCAAACTCTGAGTCATTGCAACGTTTTAATCTTCCTTGCCTACACACAATTGCTCATATTTCACAGTTGCCCGACACAACTAAAACCTTACTCTTTTAGCTTATCATGCCACACATACAAAAAAGTCTGCCCAATTTAAAGTTGAGCAGACTTTGTATTAATCGTATTTATTGGTCTGAGAAATATTAACCTGACATCAATATTATTTTTTCATTTTACCCCAATATGTTGTGTTCAGACTTTTTTGAGTTCCTGCATATACAAATGTCACACAGCGTGGCGAGGCTTCCCAGTCCACTTCCCGTTCAACGCAAACAATAACGTCGCCCAATTTCAGTTGTTTGTTTGTTACGTCATAACTCCAATTACCAGTCAAAGCTCCTGTCATCGAGCCGTCGGCATTGAGGTTCAGAGTCGTGGCTACATCCTGTTGCCCAAAGCTGTATTTAAGGTTTATATGCTCCCAGGTTCCCACCAGCGAATCTTTGGTTATAGTACCGTAATCAGGTACGGCAGCGTAACGCTCAGGCAATGCTATTGGCCAAAGGTTATCGGGTTCGTCGGGAGAGGCCGGACACCAGACAATGCGGCGTACGTGCCCCATCATAATGGCATTTGAATAGGCGTTACCACCAACGTTTTCAGGCAATCGTCCCTGCGACATATAAAACCAATCGTCGCTATCTTCCTTTTTAAAGACAGAACAGTGTGATAAACCGACCCATCCATAACTAAGATTAAATTTGTAAGGGTGGGTAACAATAGGATAGCAGTCTCCGCGTCCGTTAGTGAAATTACGACCGGTTATATCAAGGTATGGACCTTCAATGTTTGTGCTTCTGACCACTCGTGTGTTGTATGGTATGTCGAGGCCATCGTAGGCCATAAACAAATAGTAATAACCATCTTTATATATTATTTCGGGTGCTTCGCTGCCTTGCCAACGCGATGACGCTGAGCGAGTACCAATTCTCACACCATATCGTGCTGTTAGCTCACTTACACTGCTGGCATAAGGCTCCCCAAGTGTGTTAAGGGGCTTACCTGATGCTGGATCCACTTGCAATAAAGCGAATCCGCTGTGCCATGAGCCATGTATCAGGTAATGATCTCCTTCGGGTGTTACTATATATGTAGGGTCAATGGCGTTGTAGTAAAAATAGGCACTCCAATCACCTGTGTAGCTGGAACGACTGTAGTCGAGGCCACGATCAGATGATGAACAGGTAACAAACCCCTTGTCTTCCCATACAGCACCGGCAGGATCAGTTGATTCACACATGCCGATAAAAGCACGTTCTGTCCAGCTTCCATCAAAGTTGGCAGAAGTGTTAACAGCTCCGGTTTTGATGAAGTTATCGATAACAATACTGTAATACATACGTAATTTCTCCTGACCACCAACAGTCACTTTACGCACGACCGGCGCCCAGTAGCCATATGATATGTTGTCTTCAGCAATGGCATCGAGCCCCATGCGCGAACGAATGGCGTTGAGCGAGTCGGCGACCCAGGAGGGAGGATCATAAAAAGGACCACCCACCCATTTCCAATTAACCAAATCGGTTGATCGTTTGCCTTGAAAATGGCCATGTCCTGCAGCCTCATTACCATACGATGCATCGGTGCCGTACATATAATAATAGCCATCGTAATAGGCAACCGAAGGGTCGTGAACGTTAGCCAGATTCCACTGGCTTCTGTATGACCACGACGCGATCGATGAATAGTCATCATCGTATGTTGGAATGGAAAAACTGGTATCGGTATCCGGATCAGTCTCTTCCGGAACAACATCATCATCGTTGCATCCTGCAAACAATAGAGCAATTATGCTGACCAATAAAATCAGCAAATACTTTAGTCTCATATCTAATCTGTTTTTTGTTAAAAAACTTCCTTATCAATATACAAAAGATACGATGATAAGGAAGTCTAAAATAATAATGGATAATTCCTATTCCAGGTCTACAACAGGATGAACAGTATATCCTTTTTCAAAGAAAGCAGTACTGTTATCCGTACTATTGTTTGCTGAATTACCTTCAAGGTTCGTGTTATTATCAAGGTGAGTCTGCCATATAGGGAAGTACTCATGGCCCTTATAATAACCAGAATAAGATGAGCCGGAAGCAGTTGCCGAAGTCAGCTCCTCAGTATTGACATAAACCACCTCTTTTGTCTCTCCTGGATTATCCGGATCATCGATGGTCATTGTTGGCGCTAACTTATAATAAGCGTGCTCTGTAATCTGTTGTAAACGATCAGAATTGTAGAAAAATCCCCAACGAATCAAGTCAGTACCACGTCCATATTCACAACCAAATTCTTTAGGACGTTCAACATTTGCAATTTGCTCAAAAAGAGCATCGGCTGTAGGAAAGTCAGAAAGTTCAAGATCTTCAAGTGCCACACGTCGACGAACCTCATTAATATAATCGATCGCCGTTTGAGTGGGGCCGTAAATTTCGTTTTCACATTCTGCTGCACGAAGTAAAACATCGCTATAACGCATTAAACGGATGTTAACACCACATTTTAATCCGGTACCAAAACTAGAATAAATATTATTTCTTGCATTTGTGAACTTAGCAATAGAAATCCCCCCCTGAGCAGTATTAGAACGAATTGAATACATCCATGTATCTTCATTTAGTTCTGTCTGATAAACAGTATTGGAACGAACGTCGCCCGAAGGATATGCAGCCGTTGAATTACCGGTAACAGCATCATATTCTTGCTCATAAGTAACTAAAGTCCAATACAAACGAGGATCCAAAAATCCATCAGTACATTTTTCTTTTTTAAACAAGTTATATAACCAGGGAGAAGCTGCTACGTCACCCCAACTACCAAAATCCTGAGAGGCAAAGTTACTCTCAAGTGCATGACCTTGTGTTGCATCAGAATTCAGGTTAGTAGTAGTCCAGACTTCGTTAGTACCACCTGTACCATAGTCCATAAACTGAACTTCCCAAAGACTCTCTTTGTTATTCTCATAATCAGCACCTTCCCGGAAGTTATCGCCATAATCAGCCATAAGTTCATAAGTTCCATACTTGCCTGCAATAATGTCTTTTAATACAGAATAAGCTTCTGAAAATTTATGACGAAACATCAATGCGCGAGCAAGATAACCGGCAGCAGAACCACATGTAGCACGACCTTGAGCCCACTCCCCACCTTCATCACGCGATGGCAAAAGATTCATAGCTTCAGTAAGGTCAGCTTCTATTTGATCCCAAACCTCGTCTTGAGTAGCACAGGATGCATACAATTTATCTAAATCAGAATACTCGTCATAGTTAGTAACGACCGGACAAATCTGATAATAGGTCGCTAAATTATAATATGCCTGCGCTCTTAAGAAAAGAGCCTGTCCTTTAATCTCGTTGTAAGAATCTGAGCCCTCTTCAAGCACTTCACCAACTCTAGTCAACACATAGTTTGTTCGGTTTACTACGCAGTAGTTATCACGCCATGGCCATTCAAGCATGAAATAATCAGACAAACCATTAAGGTTATCGCAAGCCAGATACCATTGCTGAGACGAGTTCCATATTTCGTCACCGCGAAGCGCATCCATCACATATCCTACACGCGCATTTGTACCTTCCAACCGACTAAGACTATAACACGCAATAACAACCTCATTCAATTCAGCCTCTGAATCGCCGAACCCTTCAGTTGTCTGATTATTCGGATTGGTGACATCGAGCTGATCATCGCAAGCTGTAATGCCTGCAATAAGCGCCAATATCACTATAAATATATTTAAACTTTTCATCTTACTTTCCTTTAAATTATTTTTAAAATGACATGTTTAATCCGAACATAAATGTTCGTGGTGTTGGATACGAAGCATAGTTGTAACCCGGGGTATATGTACCTCCGGCAAAATCTACGTTATAACCTTTATAGTTACTGATTGTTGCCAAGTTTTGTCCCGTTATATAGGCACGAACACCACTAATTCTACCAACAAACCAAGAGTCCGGGAAGTTATATCCAAATTGCACATTAGCAATTTTCAAATATGAAGCATCTTGAATATATCGGTCACTAAAATAATCATTACTAGTAATATCAGATTTATTCTGCACGCGAGGCACGTCAGTATTTGTGTTAGAAGGCGTCCATGCATTTAACAGACTAACATCTTTATTCGTCGCACCATAAGAACTGCGCAATGCCATATCAACAAAATCAACAGCCTGGAAACCAGCAGCACCGAATGTTGAAATGGTTAAGTCGAAACCATTCCATTCAACACGTGCATTAATACCGAAAGTTACATCAGGTAACCCACTGCCTAAAAATTGCTGGTCTTTTGCCGTGATTTCACCGTCACCATCAAGGTCTTTGTATAAAAGATCACCTGCTTCCGCTCCGGTTTGCGTGATGTATAAACCTTCAGAATTTTGACGATTATCAATTGCTCCCTGATTTTGAGCAATCCCATTTTTAATGTTGCCATCTTCGGTATCATCTTCAAGTACGTAACCATAAAACTGACCAACTTCCTGACCAACTTCAGTCCGACACATGCTTGATGTAACCGGTGAATTATTAACACCCAATTTAGTAACCTCGTTATTAAAAGTAGATACGTTTGTAGAAATTTGGTACTTAACAGCATGATTATAGTTACGATAACCGAGCAAGAACTCAAGACCTTTATTTACCATAGTCGCTGCGTTCATTGTTATAGTTGTATTATTTGAACCGGTATTTGCAGGAATTGTCAAATCATAAAGAAGATCTTCTGATGTTGACTTATACCAATCAAAATTAAACTCTAACTGACCATTAAACATCGCTAAATCAAGACCAAAGTCAAGCGTTTTCTTCTTTTCCCACCTGATAGCATCATTTACAAAATTATTTACTGCCGACCCGGTAACCACATTGTTGGCAAAGGCATAAGTATAATTGCCTCTTTCCATTGTATCCATGTATTGATAATCACCTATATTCTCGTTACCAAGCTCACCATAACTACCACGTACTTTCAATAAACTGATAGTAGTTGGGTCAATAGTGAAGAAATTTTCTTTTTCAATACGCCAACCGGCAGAGACTGAAGGGAAAATATCAAAACGATCATCTGAAGAAAGCCGTGTAGAACCATCACGACGAGCAGTTGCCGAAAGAAGATATTTACCATCAAAGTTGTAGTTCACACGACCGATATATGATGACAAAACATGCTCACTTTCGTAACTGTATGAATTTTTTTCACTTGCATTTGATAATTGCAGATAATATGGTTCAGGAAAATCATTACCTACGCCGGTATGAGACTTATAATAGATCTTCTGGAATGTTTGACCTGCAACAACATCTAAATTATGACGTCCGAATGAAGCGTTGTAGTTAATTGTATTTTCAATAAGTCCATCGCCCGTATATTCGTCCAGTAACGTAAGAGTCTCATCTTCCTTCAATAGTTTCACGTTTGTACTCTGTATAAACGCTGGTACAAATGTAAAGCTACTAACGTGAGTATTACTATACGACAAGTTAAGATTATATGACAACTTACTATTATAACTTCCTACACCAAGCATCTCTAATAAGTTAACATTTGTAGAAGCAGAGCCAACAACACGGTCAACTTTAGTATTTCTCTCCAGCAGACTATTAGTAAGCAGTACGTTAGATATACGTAAGTCACCGTGAACATCATCGTAGTATGTACCATAACCGAAAGAGTCATAGGCAAAATCAGATGCAGCAGAGATTTTGTCATCAAGAACCCATGTCGACTCATCGTAATCTTTGATTGTTGGAGGCGTGAGAAGAGCCGAAGCCATTACAGGATATTGTGTACCATACAAACCTTCAACATACTCATTAGCGTTACTAAGCGCCATTTTATCCTGATCGCTGTGACTATAAACAAAGCTCGTTTTAATTTTAACAAACTTTACCTCCATAGTATTGTTGATACGAGCTGTATAACGTTCGAAATTCGGACCTGCTCCTACCATTGTACCTTCCTGACTAAAATAGTCAAGACCAATATTGTAAGTATTATTCTCTCCGCCTCCTGAAAAGTTAAGGTTGTGATTTTGACGGGTACCGGTTTTAAAAACCGAATCAAACCAATCTGTATCAACAGATGCGACTTCGTTACCATTTCCATTTGTAGTCCACAAATAATTGCTACTTGTAGAATTATATCCTGCAGGAACATCCATTCCACTATTTGCGTATGCCATTGTTACGAATTGCTTATATTGGTCGGCATTCATAACGTCGTACACATCTTTTTGAACATTGTCCACGCCATAATAACCGCTGTAATCAACCCTCATAGGTGAGTTCTTCTTACCTTGTTTTGTTGTAATAATAACCACACCGTTAGCAGCACGAGAGCCGTAAATTGCAGCAGCAGAAGCATCTTTAAGTATCTGAATCGTTTCTATATCGTTTGGCGAAAAATCACGAATGGTTGTTCCCATCGGCACTCCGTCTACAACATACAATGGATTAGTATCAGTAAACGACCCCATACCACGGATACGTACAGCAGGATCGGCACCAGGTTGTCCATCAGAAGTAATTTGAACACCTGCGGCCTTACCTTGAAGCATTGTTGAAATATTTGAATTTGATGTTTTCTTCATCTCTTCAGCGTCAACAATAGTTACGGCACCTGTTAGGTCAGCCTTTTTTTGTGTACCGTAACCTATTACTACTACCTGGTCGAGTTGCTGTGTATCCGAAACCAATGTGATGCTGCCAAGCTCCGTTTCTCCTCCAACAATTACTTCAACACTTTTAAATCCTATAAAAGAAACTATAAGCGTAGCATCTGAAGGAACAGAAAGAGAGAAATTTCCATCAATGTCGGTAATGATCCCATTGGTAGTCCCTTCTTGTTGTACTGTAGCCCCCGGAAGGGGTTCTCCTGTTTCGTCAAGGACTTTACCTGTTACTGTTATGTCGCCTGATTGAGTCATCGACATCTGATTGGTATTATCTTGGCCTTCGGCGTATGTGGCCGGTGCGAGCGCCAACAATCCCAATAGAATTAAACATATATATTTCATAGTTTAAATACTTTATATCTTAATGATTATTCAACAATTACATGATAACAATTCTCCACAGTGACTGCAAAAGTCAAATCAGCACTATCTATTGTTATACCTTCAAACAATTGAAAATGTGTTTCACCGCTCGGATAAGTAACATCGTAACGCACATCTGCAGTATTGTCACCATTGTTTGTAACTGTCAATACTGTTTTAGAACCACTTATGTTTGACAGGAATATATCCCAATTCCAATCACTTGAAAGGGTGGCTGATCCGAAGCCATAATCACCCCAGCCAGCATTATCCCAGCGAGTTACAGCATATTCAGTTGTATAATCAGCATTGCGAAGGACTGTAATAGGGCAGTGCCAGTTTTCAACTTCATCGGAATAAGTATAAAATGTAACAGTCTCACTACTATTTGATGTGACAGTATAGTCGGCACTGAGAGCCCCCCAAAATCCCGTAGAGAGATCACCAGCACCTACCTGACTTGCACCCTGCACAAGAGTTAGCGGGCAAGTTGTAGTTACAGTGCCAGTTGCACCAACATAAGAAATGACAGCATTCTGCATACCTGCGGAAGTGGGTATCTCGAATTGAAGCGTTGCATTATCCATGATACCTGTTGTACCGTCGGAATAGGTCGCTGTTACAACCAAACCTGTAGTGTCAAAAACAGGGGCAGTTTCAAAGAAAGCGTATGTGGTTATTTCCGGCATAGTAGTAACTGCCATGCTTACAACCGAATTCGTCACTTCAAAATTGTAATAAGTAGTGATAGCTTTCGTGTATTCGCCCAGCTTTGTTTTGCTATAAGCTACAATAACAGTCTTTTCGCCCAGAGTAGTCATATCAGGGACAACAGTGAATGTTACATCTGCAGTATCAACTTCGGCAGAAGATCCGTCAGCGTACGTAACAGTAGCGATTGCATCACCCCAGAAGTCTTCATCGCCCAACTCAACGAAAGCAGGGGCTCCTTCAACAGCCATTGAAACCGGTTCAACATCTTCAATAACCGTCACTTTAGAAGGTATAAGGTAGGCTTTTTTCATATCCAAATAACTGACTTCATTCACTAAAAAAGCCACAATATCAGCAGAGGCAGAAACCGGCTGTTGATATGTCATAACCAACTCTGTACCATCCGTTCCAACGGCAGTTGCTGTTACATATACATTGCCTGTGGCAGAGTGATCAATTTCCAGAGTCACAGAAGCACCATTCATCGTAGCACGGAAATCGTTCCAAATATCGTCATCTCCGTCGGTATCAGGATAGTTAAAGGCGATCAAGCCAAGATCAAAATCATCGTTACCCCAGCCGTAAGCATCAGAACGAAGTACAAAGTATTCGGCATAATCTTCAGCATCCCGATCTGCTACATTAACTAAGGCGAGACACCAGTTCTCCCAGTTGTTCTCGCTGCCAGAATTGTAGTTGTCAAATTCCAAATGCAATAATTCGTTTGTGGAAATGGTGAAGTAATCAGAAAATGTTGTCCACCAGCCGTTACTGAAATCTTCAGCTCCAACCAACGCCGTAGCGATAGTTATGTAGGTCGTGTCACCTGTATCTACACTTGCCTTCGCGGCTGCAATTGAGTCAATCTTGCTCTGCAGGTCAGCGGGCGAATCAATTGAATAAAAATCCGCCTTCTCACACCCAACTATGCAAAACATTGCCAATACTGCTACGCACAAAGCGCACCTCATCAGATTAGTTGTTTTCATAAATTTAATTTTAATTGAATTCATCCCTTTTTTAAAAATATATCTTAGTCATTAGTCTTTACGTTTAGTACTACTCATGATCCGAAAACAGAATCTAAAAACGATCCATAAGAATCAATTGTCACCCAGGTATTTTTAACCGGATAGTAGCGAACCCAAATGATTACATATTTGCAACAAACGATTTATTCGTTTCATCTTCATTATTTATATGATTGTAACAAAAACTTGTTAAAATTTGCAACGCTAAATTACACTTGCGGCGTCTTGTTCGGGTGGACGATTGATTTTAAGAAGTGGACACACAGATAAAATGTGAAATAACTTAAAATATCGTCAAAGAAAGAAAAGGGTCAAAGGCAACAAAAAAAAAGGGCTAGATCAACTAATAGCCATACAGCCGCATTGAGGTAATTGAATAAACTAGCATTCCCTAAATTATATGCTTTTGTTAAGATGGGTTATTCCTTAAAAGGATTTCCACTTTGAATGGGGTTTCAGTCTATTAATCAACCAAATACATCGTTCTGAGTATTGATCTGTCTATAAATAAAAGGCGGGTATCGGAACCCAATGGGTTACCAAAAAATCTGACGAAAAATAGAAAAGTTTCATTTCTGAGACTTTAGGAGTCTGAAAAAATAAAAATTCACTGATAATAAGATTCAGTTTAAAAGCAGGTATAACGCAGAAGATAAATTTTATTGACAACCCCCATACTTAATGGAAATATCCCCTCCCGCACCATCTTATGTGGTCAAAGCGAAGTCGGGTTGGTGCTAACGCTGAATTTCTCATGATACCAACATATATTATACAAGCCAGGTTCCCAAACCAATTTAAAGTCATAGCTTGGCGCATTTGCGGGCAGCTCAGCCTTCGCCGCCAACGTTAAGCAGGAATTTCTTTATACTGGGCCATCTAAAGATCGCAATTCAATCTCTTAAAACCGTTGTTAATTTCGACACAACAGATTCCAATTTTTTTCAGATTTCGTTCAACAATTTTCTGAATTTTGAATTTCTGCCATTTCGCACTTATTGCTGCGACTATCTGTCATACAGATACCTCTTGTCGCTCACAAAAATCCCCTATTAATCCGACATGTAGGTAAACTTTCATCCTGCCAGCTTATTACCATGCCCGACATACAAAAAAGAGCCCAACACCAAAGGCATCAAGCTCTTTTAACTCTTAAACAAAAATCTTAATAATTCTGAGCATCTATTTCAAAGTGCTCACGTGGATGATCGCATGCCGGGCAAGACTTAGGCGCTTTGGTTCCTTCGTGAATATACCCACAGTTACGACATCTCCATCTTACCTTTTCTTCACGCTCAAACACTTTCTCTTCAACCACATTACTCATCAACGCAAGATAACGGGCTTCGTGCTCTTTCTCTACTTTGGCGATATTTTTGAATACATTGGCTACTTTTTGAAATCCTTCGGCAGCAGCAATCTCTGCAAATTCAGGATACAACTCAGCCCACTCTTCATTTTCACCGGCAGCAGCAGCCTTTAAATTTTCGGCTGTAGTACCAACAATCCCGGCCGGGAAGGTTGCAGTAATTTCAACCATACCACCTTCCAAAAAGCCAAAAAAACGTTTGGCATGTTCCAGCTCCTGTTCAGCCGTTTCCAAAAAGATAGCTTCTATTTGACGATAACCTTCTTTGCGTGCCTTGCTGGCAAACATGGTATACCGGCTACGGGCCTGTGACTCCCCGGCGAAAGCTTTTAATAAATTCTGCTCTGTTTTTGTTCCTTTTAAAGACTTTTCCATAATTCAACATTATTATTTCATGCTTATAAAAAAAGTCCAACTTCTGAATTGCGCTTGCCGTCAAAATGGTCGTTTATCATAGCAAACTCACATCGTCAGGACCTGACAAACCTGGAATTTGAACACTTCTTATAAAACATTTGAGTTTCTTGCTAATACCAAATTAGTGTTTGTCTATAAAAACCGACATCTGTGTTACGCCAGCTCTCAAAATGATCATTTACATCAGTAAACTCACATCCTTTCAGGTACGCAAACCTTGGGTTTAAACATTCAGGCCAAAGTCCCGACTTTATGAACAGACACTAATTATTCAACTTTCCATTACATCGGTCGAAATTAGCATTAACCCTGTTGAGAATGAAAATAAATTAGAATCACAAAATTCTTACCCCGTCTTTCTCCAAACTTACAATATGCTCTCTATAAAGGGCCCCTAGCGCCATTTTAAAATTCTTCTTACTCATTCCAAATAACTGAACAATACGCTCAGGATCGGATTTATCGGTGACATCCATAAAACCACCTGCCTCTTTTATCACGCTCAGCACCTGTTCAGACAGAGAAGCTGTTTTGTCGTAACCGGGCTTCTCCAACAACAGATCAATTTTATCGTCTTCTCTGATTTTATTTATATAGCCCTTTAACTGCTGTCCAATGTTTAACTTTCGGAAAATTTGATTGTTATACAATAAGCCTGAATGCAAATTATTAATCACTGCTTTATAGCCCAGGTCGGTGTGAGCCGCAATGAGAAGATCGACTTCATCACCCTGCTGATATTGAGGCGATACATTATCCAAAAACTTATTGATTTTAGCTGACGCAACAATACGACCAGTCTCGTGGTCGAGGTATACATAAACGACATACCATCGGTCTTTCTCCATTTTAACGGCCTGCTCCCGAAAGGGCACCAACAAATCCTTCATAAGCCCCCAATCCAGAAAGGCGCCAAACTTACTGGTAGCTACCACGCGCATAAAAGCAAAATCGCCCACCTTAGCCAACGGCGTTTCAGTAGTCGCAATCAAACGGTCTTCGGAATCAAGATAAACGAACACCTCAACCTCATCGCCTTCAACTATCGCATCCGACAAATAACGATTGGGTAACAAAATATCACCCAGCGTTTCACCATCCAGATAAGCACCTACCGACACGCGTCGCAGCACTTTTAACCGGTTAATCTGACCAATTCCAACTTGCATAAACCTTCATCTAAAATATTAAACCGCAAGGTACGCAAAAAAACAAATGATTAAACGCCGGTAATGATAAAGACCAAAGCTGACTAATCAACTTTGGCCTTTGTTTCCAACCCATTTATAAACCCAAAAATTATTTATGCTTTTCTTTGACAGCTGCCATAATTTTAGTCTCCAGCTCCTCTGCCAGCTCGGGATTATCTTTCAATAATTCTTTAACCGCTTCGCGGCCTTGTCCCAATTTGGTATCACCATAGCTAAACCAGCTACCGCTTTTTTTGACGATGTTCATTTCAACGCCCATATCGACTATTTCGCCGACACGTGAAATACCCTGTCCGTACATAATGTCAAATTCGGCCTTACGAAATGGCGGTGCCACCTTATTTTTCACCACTTTAACACGGGTTTGATTACCAACCACCTCATCGCCATTTTTAAGCTGCGACACTCTTCTGATATCCAAACGTATGGTAGCATAAAATTTCAAGGCATTACCACCAGTGGTGGTTTCGGGGTTTCCAAACATCACCCCGATCTTTTCGCGCAACTGGTTGATAAAGATACAGCAAGTATTGGTTTTACTGATATTAGACGTCAGTTTACGCAATGCCTGCGACATCAAACGCGCGTGTAGTCCGACTTTATTTTCACCCATCTCGCCTTCAATTTCAGCCTTAGGCGTCAGGGCAGCTACTGAGTCAATAACCACCAGGTCAACAGCAGAAGAACGAATTAACTGATCGGCAATTTCAAGAGCCTGCTCACCATTATCGGGCTGCGAAATCAACAAATCTTCGATATTAACGCCTAACTTCTCAGCATAAAAACGGTCAAAAGCATGTTCTGCATCAATAATAGCGGCAATACCGCCTAATTTTTGAACTTCTGCAATCGCATGTATCGCCAGCGTGGTTTTACCGGATGATTCAGGCCCGTATATTTCAATGACACGACCACGGGGGTAACCGTTCACACCAAGAGCCAGATTAAGCGTCACTGATCCCGAAGGAATAACCGGGATATCTACGGCCACGTTATCTCCCATACGCATGATAGCCCCTTTGCCATACGATTTTTCAATTTTATCCATCGTCAACTGAAGGGCTTTCAGCTTTTCCTGATTAGCTTTATTCTCTTTTTCCTCTGCCATTTTTTATTTTCTATATGTAAACTCTGTTTCGCCCCGTGAAGATAAGAAAAAAGAGATATATCTTCAGCATAACGTAAACAAAACATCCTCAAAACTTCCTGTCATTCAGGTTATCAAACTATTACAGATCAAGAATCTGGGCCGTATGATTTTTGGTATTCACCTTAGATATTATTGACTCAATAATGCCTTGTTCATCAATAATAAAAGTGGTTCTCAGAACCCCCATATAGGTCCGGCCATACATTTTTTTTTCAGCCCAAACGCCATAGGCTTCCAGTATTTTCTTTTCAGTATCGGCGATCAGATTAAACTGAAGCTGATATTTATCGATAAATTTCTGGTGTGAAGCTTCACTATCGGGACTAACGCCAATCACTTCATACCCGTTATCCAAAAAAGAGTGATAATTATCATTGAGGTTACAGGCCTCAGCCGTACACCCGGATGTGTTGTCTTTGGGATAAAAATAAAGCACCACCTTTTTACCTTTAAAATCACTCAATGAAATCAAGGCACCTGACTGATTCGTTCCACTAAAATCGGGTGCTTTCATACCTTCCTTTAAATGTGTCATATTCTTTTATTTTTTTTTAAAATAATGTTCCGATAAATATGAAACCCATGCCTTGCTACAATTAAACAGTTTGTCTATAAAGTTCAAATTCGAGACTTTAGGCACAGTCACTAAATAAACAACTCAATCATCCTAAAGTTGAATTTCGGAGGACAGTTATTCTCTTATCATCACAATTTGGTCATATATAAATTCTGTACATAAATATTCTTAAAACTTCGGCGTTACGCTTGTCCTTAAAATGGTTATTTCACCAGTAAACTCACATTTGTTCGGAGTTCGGAGTTCGGAGTTCGGAAGCCTTAAAGATGGACATTTCTTATAAATCACTTGAATTTTTCTGCTGACTTCAAGGCATAAAATAGCCACGATAAAAAACGTTCACTCATAAAGAGTATTATTTCATAAAGCTTTCATATGTTTATAATTTGTCTCTCAGGTGCCATATGGAACTCGCCGGAATTAATCATCCTCGTGTGTGTGAATCCATTCCCATGGCTCGTTTCATATGTTTAAATTTATCTTTCAATGGTCATATGGAACTCTCGATGAATTTTAATCATTCTCCTGTGTGTATTTTAGAATGCTAAAATTCATGTTCGTTTCATATGTATATAACTTGTTTGCTTTTGCCACAAAAAAAACGAAGATCTTTTTCCGTCAGAAAAAATAGTTTTTTTTAACGGAACTAATCAATGATTTTGAAAATTAGTATCGTAATATTGTTTGCTTTTAAAAGCCAAAATAATTGAAGGCCTTTCGTTAAAAGATCTGATGGTATATCGAAAAATACAACATACAATTTCAATTTCATTGGTGATAATTCTATTGCTCCCAATGACAATAAAATTGAGTGATAGTATTTTCCACTCCCATGACCATTTTCATTGTGCAGCAAAAAACGAGAAGCATATTCATGAACATCATGAAAAATGTCCAATACCATGCTTTGAACTTTCATTTTTTTCAACAACAGAACAAACACAGATTACTCAGAAACAGTATCTCTGTGCAGAAATAAAGGATCTATATAACTTTCTATACTGCAAAAGCAATTCAAAATTTTCATTTTCGTTACGAGCACCACCAAAACTTACAGATAAAATAAAAACATCGTAATGATGTAAATATCTAGTGTTTGACGATAAAGTCAACGACTTCGTTATGCTTGCCATAAAAACAATCATTTACGAAAAGTAAACGACTTTATTTTTATGACTTCGCAAGCCTTCTATTTGAACTTTATATCTCAAACACTTAGTTTATGGACAGACGCTATCAAATTTGTAAGTTTTAAGATCGTAATAAAATGAAGAAAATCGTTTTAGTTTTCTTTGCGTTGTTTCTTTTTATAAAAGTAAACGCTCAAAATCAAATAAAAGGTAAGGTAACAGATATAAATGATGACCCTTTAATTGGTGCTTCAGTTTCTTTACCCGAACTGAATAAGGGTACGGTTACAAATCAGGCCGGCGAGTATTTGATTAGCAATATTCCAAATGGAAAAATAAAAATCCAATTTTCTTTTCTAGGATACAGTACCAATATCAAAACAATTGAAATATCTCAAAAAGAAAATATCGTAGATGCATCACTTACAATATCGGTTATTCAATCGCAGGAAGTAGTTGTTACAGGCGGTTATGTTAGTTCACAACATGAAAATGCCGTTAAAATTGACGTATTAAAAAGTAAAGATATTGCTTTGTCGGGAACGCCAAACTTTATGGAATCGTTAACCCAAATCCCGGGTGTTGATATGATAGCCAAAGGACAAGGCGTTTCGAAACCCGTAATACGAGGCCTTTCTATGAATGATGTTTTGGTTATGAACAACGGCGTACGAATTGAGAACTATCAATTTAGTGAAGACCATCCCATAGGGATTGATGATAACGATGTAGAAAGGGTCGAAATTATTAAAGGGCCGGCTTCGTTGCTTTATGGTTCAGATGCTATTGGTGGCGTTATCAACTTTATTAAAGAAAAACCCGCTCCGGTTGGCAAAATCCTGGGGAATTATCGTACGCAATTCCATTCAAACACCCTTGGAATGAACAATAGCATTGGATTAAAAGGGGCTTCTAAAAATTTGTTTGGAGGATTTCATTTTGGGACCAAAACCCATGCCGATTATCTACAGGGAGGCGGTGAATATGTTCCTAATTCACGGTTCAATGAAATGACGCTCAATGCCAATACCGGATATACAGGTAAAATTGGGACGTTCAAACTTTTCTACGACTATTTCAAACAAAACCTGGGAATGACAGTCCCCGCTGTAGAGCCATTAATTACAGAGCGTGGCCGAAAAAACGAGATTTGGTATCAGGATTTAGATCATCAATTACTCTCATCGCAAAACAGGCTGTTCTTCGGCAACTTCAAATGGGATATTAATGCTTCTTATCAAACAGCCCTGAGAAAACTTCAAACAACACTCGATGTTCCGTTTGTCGAAATGAGGTTGAATACCATGACCTATGAATCAAAATTGTATTTTCCGTCCAACAATAAATCGGAATATATTATTGGTTTACAGGGTATGTCGCAAAAAAACAGAAATCTTAATGATCGTGATTCTCAATTTTTACCCGATGCCAATGTTAATAATATTGGCTTTTTAGGATTAGCTCGATATACATTTTTTGAAACACTAAAATTGCAAGGAGGATTACGGTTTGATATTTATAATACTAAAACTTATGCGTTGGGAACTAAAGATTCAAACAGTTATCAGGCACCTGTAAATAAGAATTATTCAAACCTTAATGGATCAATTGGTGCAACATACAGTGCGAATGGGAAAACAATGTTTCGGGTTAATTTTGCAAAAGGCTACCGCGTACCGAATCTATCTGAGCTTACTTCGAATGGATTTCATTCAAGCAGGTATGAAATTGGCAATGAGAATTTATCACCTGAAAATTCATTTGAAACAGATTTAAGCATGCACTATCATGGTGAATTTTTATCCTTTGATTTAGCAGGCTTTTACAATGAAATTAATAATTATATTTACATTTCACCTACCACAGATACAAACTCAACGGGTGTCACTATTTATCGTTACTCACAAACAAATGCAAAACTATACGGTGGCGAAACAGGAATTCATTTTCACCCTCAGGCAATGCCATGGATGCATATTGAAGGAACCTATTCTATGGTTATAGGGAAAGACGACGATGGAAATTATTTAGTTTACATACCAGCTCAAAAATTCCGTTATGAAATTAGAGTTGGACGCGATCAAATTGGATTCTTACAAAAACCATCCATCAAACTGTCGGCTCTCACTGCCTTAAAACAAAATCATCCATCTTTATACGAAACAGCAACCGATGGCTATACACTTGTTAATTTAAGTGTTAACACTAATTTTCAGATCACCCGACAAACTTTGAATTTGAGTCTTTCAATAAACAATATTTTTGACACACAATATTTTGACCATCTTTCAACATTAAAATCATTGGGCTATTACAATCAAGGACGAAATATCAGTATATCTTTAATGTTACCGTTTGGTCTAAAATAACTATTTAGTGTTTGCGAGAATAGTTCAACTGCGGCAAAACGCTTGTCCTTAAAATGGCAATTTACGCAAGTAAACTAACATTTTCATAACCTGGAAAGCCTTGAATTTGAACTTTTATTATCAAACACCTGAATTTTCTTGCTGAGACTAAATATAGATGACTTGCTAACAATCATAGAAAATAGGAATTGGGGCTTTGTGCGTAAGTACAAGCCCTAATTAATGATTGAAGAGACACCTCATTTCACTCGACAAAAAAATCTTTCTAGCTTTTTATATTTATCTGACTTTGAAAAAAGAATAAAAGACGCCTTTCCTATTAACAATTCTTCATTTACCGGTCCAAAATAACGAGAATCGCCGCTATCGTGAAAATTATCGCCCAACATAAAAAAATAATCGTGCTCAAAACAATATCGATCATCCTCACCCTCCAGTCCTATACCATTTCCTTCCTGCGCAATTAAACGACCATACAACTCAAGGTTCTTCGGGTTCTTGACAATAGCCATCCCTTTATAAGGCAGGACATAGGGACCGTAATTATCGATGGACCAATCCAATTTTTGTGATTTTGGATATACCTGCCAGGCAGTATCGGCCCTTATTGGATCAATACCGGCATGCAACACACCGGCATGTTGAGCTAAACTATAAATCTGATCATGAGTAAGAAAACCGTTAAACAAAGATGGTTCTGATTGTCTCCAAACCGGCAAACTTAAACTGTCAATCAACAAATAAGCTACTTGTTCATTCCGAAATCTTATTTTAGAATAATATATAGCTTTAGAAGGCACCGGTTGCAACACACCATTAATAAAAAGACTTCCTTCTATAATTTGCAAAGTATCACCCGGCAACGCCACAAGTCTTTTAATAAAAACATCGCCTTTGGTAGGATGATTGAATACCACAACATCGCCACATTTTGGTTTCCCAAATCCTTTAAGACGTCTATAGGCCCACCAGTGCTGGGTCATATCGTCCTTTTTCCCTTCCCACAACCAAACCAAAACATTAACCCACGAAATTTCATAAGGAGAATATGGTAGGCGTGGTCCATAAGCCATACTATTAACCCATACAACATCACCCGGGACCAAAGTCTCCTTCATTGATCCTGATGGGATATTATAGATACCAAAGATTAAGGTTTTAAAAAAAACAGCTACCACAATAACACCCACTAATAGAAATGGATAAGATAAATAAATCTTTTTTCGAAAATTAGCCACACTATGTGCTGACGAAGTTAAAATCCAAGACATACTCCATGCAACACCCCATGCTATCGACAACCAGACAATGCCCATCAATAGATGAAATAAAATGATTATTGGGAATAAAAATCTAAAAAATTTAGTCATTATAAACTAAGCTACTAAAAAGCATTTGATAAATAATTAAACTATCGTCGCCCTCAGATTAACATCATATATTCTATTGATTTTCGACACACAATAACAATACTAATGATCACTATTTAACATTACCAAGAGTCCCACTTGCCGGCATTATATTACAATAAAACATCTCCATCAAAAATTTTAAAGCCCCAAAATTGCCGCTTCGTCAAACTCAACATCCATATTCTTTTCAAAGTCATGAAGCGTTAAACTTCTAAGTTTAAAATAATAATTCCAATATTGCGCCAACGCATTAATGTATTGCAACCTGGCATTATCTTTTGCTGTTTGAGAAGATGTGAGTCTTAAAACATCAGTCTGTCCTTTCTTGAAGCGAGTTATAGTCAATTCATAACTCTCGGTGGCCAAAGTATCGGAAAGAGCTGCCGCTTCCACACGCGATTTTTGAATATTAAATGCAATAGCCTCGGTTATAGCATTCTGTTTAAATTGCTGCAAAGATTTCTGTGAAGCCACCTGCGTAATCTGATATTGCGATTTAGCGACTTCATATTGTCCTTTACGATTACCCCAATCTAAAATAGGAATACTGATGCCAACCATTACCTGCTGATAAGTATCAAAATCAGGACTATAAACATTTTTTAACTGACCATTATTCATCTCCGAACCGTCATCTTTAATCAGTCCATAGGAAAGAGACACATTGCTTTGGAAATGACGGGCCTTATTGGAGGCATCCACATCACGCTGACTGGCAAGCAAATTTTGTTCAAGTTGCAAAATATCCGGATTGTTATCCAAAGCTTTTTGCAAAACAGTTGAAACATCCACCTCATCAACAGGCATTTTATTGGGTACCACTGCTTCCAATTCTATATCGGTAGGTAACATTAAAAAATTTAAAAAACTTTCCTTCGATTCCCGATAATTAAGTTGAGCCTCCTGAAGGGCTATCAAAGCATTGTTATGCGATAGTCTTAGATCGAGCAACTCTTCACGGGTTACCGATCCCAACAAAAAACGTTGTTTCGCAACGTCCAACAAATTGGCCGTATTATCGACATTGGTATGAGCAATTTCCATTTGACTGGAAGTACGCAGAAAACTGAAAAAATAAACAACAGTAGACAAATGCATCTCTTCGGTTGATTGCAGATACTCTTGTTTTGCTTTCTCAAATTTAAGCGGTTCAATTTTACGTTGCCACTTCATTGAATTGAATCCGAAAAGCTCTTGATTGTATCCAATCCCAACAGGGCGTGATGAATATTGTGTATATGGATTGAATCCGTAATTTTCGATACGACTCAAATCGCTCTGCACAAAAAAAGTACCACCAGTTGCCGCCACTTTCTGAGAAAGATTAAGCGTAAGATCGGAACTCAAATTTTCGGTTCTCACAAACTCGTCCGTCTTACTTACAGAATTATACCTCAAACCCGAAGCTTTAGCATAAGACACCGGCGTTGTCTCCAAATTAAGCGTAGGCAAATAATTGGCTCGAAAACTTCGATAAGCCCAATAATCGGCCATATAATAATGCTTGTTCAAAAACATCTGCAAGGATTGCTCCCGAGCCAATTTTAGAGCATTATCTATGGTCAAACGAATAGTACCCTGCGAAAACCCATGAAATAGAGACAATATAAAAAAGGCAAAAAATAAGACCGTTCTTTTCATACGAAAAAAAATTAAATTTGGATTTGGTATCAAAAATGGAAAGGTTAAGAATTTAAAATTTCTGATTTAGATACCTCTTTTCTATATAAATAATAATACAAAAGCGGAATAAAATAGAGACTAACAATAGTTCCCAGTACCATACTACCAATAACAGTTAATGCCAACGGTTTTTGCATTTCATTACCCATTCCACCCCCCCATAAAACAGGCATCAACGCAACAATCGTAGTGATACTAGTCATAATAATAGGTTTCAAACGACGATGTCCCCCTTCTTTTATAGCTTCCACCAGTGGCATACCACCTCTACGAAGTCGGTTGATGGTATCTACTTTTAAGATAGAGTCGTTTACTACAATTCCACTCATCACCACAATTCCAATCATGGACATAATATTTATGGAACCACCAAAAATCCATAACATAAAAAGACCACCCGCAATGTCAATAGGAATTTCTAACAGTAAAATTATTGGTTGACGTAAGGATTCAAATTGTGCAGCCAAAATAAAATAAAGTAATGCCAACGAAATAAGCAAAACCACACTTAACTCTTTGATCGTTTGTCGTGCTTCGAACCAACTCCCGGAGAAGCTGGTATTCACATCGAAATTGGATTTTAATTCCCCGGAAATTATTTGCATCCATCTATTTACTTTAGAATCCGGTAAACGATTAATATTAACAGGGACAAAAACTCCTTCAGTACTACCATACAAAACCTTATAATCATTACATTTAGATGAAGTGACTAATGCGCTTACCGGTATTTCAATATTGTCGCGACTAACTACCTTTATTTCGTTTAGCAAGCGATTTATTGGAATAGGTGTATTACCAATAACCATAGGAACATATTGCGAACCAGTATGCAAAACGCCAACTTGCCATGCATTAAGAGCTGTTTGTAAACGATAAAAAAGTGTTTGATGATCAACATTGTAAAGCGCCATTCTGTCGCTCATGGTTCTAATTTCGATATGCGATTCAGCAGCCGGAGACATAGGTTCAGATTTAGGAATAATATCTGCCAGATGGTTGGTAATAGCAACTGACTTTTCCAAATCAGGTATCCCTCTTGCTCCATCATCACTTATGCGCACGACTAATAACGCTTCAGATTGTTTAAACATTTTCTCAAAAATAGTTTCGGGGGCGGAAAATGTATAAAGCGCATCCGGCCATCTATTTTTAATAACAGACGCGACCCTTTCTTTCAAGTCATTGATATGTTCAGAATTACTACATTTAAAATATATCTTAGCTTCCGAAACCGACTGATCTATATCTTTATGCAACAAGTAATTTTGAGTTCCTGTGTAGCTATTGCTGAATTCTGAAAATTGCGCTGTTTCTTGTCTTATTAACGTTACCCTTTCAATATTTTCCGCCAGATTGAGATTGGTATTCCAATTCACATCAACAAAAAGGTCATCACGCGTAAAATAAGGAAATCGCTCTTTCTTTAAATAGATGGCAAAAAGACAAATTGGTATTAAAAGAGATAAAAACAATACCATAAAGAAACGACGGGAACGAAACACCTTATCAAATCCTTTTTCGTAAATGTCCTCGGTTTTAAAAAGATTTATTTTTTCTAAAATGAGAGTCGCCCTCCCCTTTTTATACTGTTTACGATCGTTCAATCGTCTATTAAACAGATGATATAATACCGGGATTAAAGTTATAGAAACAATTAAAGAAGCCACCAAACCAATTGAGACAGCCAATGCCTGATCATAAAAAACAGCACCTGAAATGCCACTGATAAAAATTAATGGGACAAAAACGGCACAAGTTGTTAAAACAGAAGATATAAGAGGGCGAATCACCTCATTAGTTCCCTTGATACATGCAAAAGCTAAAGTTTTTCCCTGATTGATGTAATGTGCAATATTGTCAATAACAATAATAGAACTATCAATAATCATCCCGATGCCTAGAATTAATCCTGAAAGTGAGATGATATTAATTGATAACCCGGTTACATAAAACAGTAAAAAACAAATAACCAATGATACTGGCACTGAAATGCCAATTAACCATGGTGAGCGGGCATCTTTCAAAAAGAAAAATAGTATAAAGAATGCTAATACTCCGCCAAAAATTAAATTTGTCTCTAAATTACTGATAGAGTAATCTAATATTGCTGTTTGATCTCGCACAATTTCTAAATGAACTCCTTCATAATTTCGGCGCAATTGATTGAGAAGTTTTTCTGTTTTTTCCTTCAAAACATCCATACGAGCATCAGCTTGTTTTACAACAGCTAAAGACAACGCTAAATCACCATTTCTAAGAAATACCCCCTCCTGCTTTTTAGGACGCAGACCAATATTAGCCAACTCCTCTAAACGCATCATACGATCACCTACCCGCACACGTATATCTTTAACATCTTCTACGGTGCGTAGTCGATTCGCAAATCGAATATTAAAACGATATTGCCCATCTACTACCTCTATAGAACCCATAGATATATTATTCTGATCCAACGCATTAGTAATCAGAACATTTGACACATCAAGTGAACGCAATAATTTTTCATCAGGTTCAATATAAAGTTCAGGTTCCATCTGTCCTGTTACATCAACCATGGCTACTTCAGGAAGCTGTTCCAATCTTTTTATAATTACAGCTTTAGCAAGTTCGCTCAGCTCCATAAACTTACCTTCATCATTTTCGTCCATCCACATATTAATATAGAAAACAGGCAAATCGGATGCAGAAGCTTTAATAATTGCAGGTCGTTGCAAATCTGAGGGAAGATAGCGCATAGCCTCATCCATTTTTTCGTTCACATCAATAAAGGCATAATTGATGTCGGCCCCATAACTAAAACGAAGATTAATAGAAGCTCGTCCGTCTAAACTCTCAGAAGTCAAATTCTGCAAATATGGAACTTGCATTAATTGATAACGCATGGTAGCAACAATACCCTCCTCTATTTGACGAGCTGATGCCCCCGGACGATTTACCTGAATCGTTATCTCCGGAATATCAATATCCGGCATTAATGAAACAGGCAATAGACGTGAAGTCAGAATTCCTAAAGTAAGAATTGCCAGAAACGTCATCAATACTGCAACAGGACGATGTATTAGAAATTTTATCATGCTGAATAAATCTTTAATTTTTTAGAACCTTGCGTTATTATCAGAGGCAACCAGACCACCACCGTAAGCAATGAAAAAATCAATCCTCCAGTAGCTCCCGCTGACAATGAAAACCAAAAACCTTCATCTTTTCCTGCAATTAAAAAAGGCAACAACCCCAAGATAGTTGACAGGGTAGTTAAAATGATAGGAATTATTTTATGATTATAAGCTTTCAGAAATAGAGCTATTGTTGATTGACGAGGATATCTCTTACGTAAAATGTTATAATCATTTATAATATAAAGAGTAGCATTTACAGTAAGTCCCGAAAGTAACACCATAGCTGCATACCCTCCTTGATCAAAATTAATTTTGAAAATGGAAAAAGTTAAAAACAGACCTATAAAAGATACTGGAATGCTGGCTATGACAGCTAATGGTTGCCGTAGTGATTCAAATAAAATAGCACATAAAATAAAAACAATGACAGCAACAATAAGCAAAAGCCAATATTGACTTTTTTCGTCTTTACGCCATCTGCCCCAACTACTTTGGTCATGTGCAGAAAAACCTACCGGTAACTGCTTTTTTAGTCGTTCCATAAAACCCTCTCTTACCCTGACATTAAGCTGGTATGGCCCAATAAAATCATATTCAACCATAAGCAGGTACTCCTGATTTTCCTTACGAATCATATCACCAGTGCGTTCTCTTTTCAAAAAACCAACATCTTTTAAACGAAACGATGCTGTCTTAGAATTTAATATATCGTTGTGCATATCCCACACTGTTGCAGTTCCTGCACCTTTTTCCCGCAAAATAACAGGTATCATTCCTTCACTTTCTGCCAAATATCCTGCCCTAGTTTCTCGTGGCGACTGAAATAACAACTCATTATAAACATCACTAAAAGAAGCTCCTACTTCTTCTAACCTATTTGGGTTTAATCCCATAACAAAACCATAACGAGGTTTTCCTCGCCATGAGCTACCCGTCTGCACAATAACCTCCTGTATGCGTGTATTTGTCAGTAGGGTATCTTTAAAAACACTTGCTATTTCAAGCATTAAATCGTAATTAAAACCTCGCAACTCTATGCGATTGTTCCTATAACCATCGTATGTTGCATTACTAAATCCATGTCCCACGCCATAAACTGAGAAATCGGCACTACCAATCTGAGATACCTGATTGATTAACTGATTTTTTAATATATGAGGGAAAGCTCCATTTTCTTCTTCTGGAATAAAAGAAATCTCTAAACTGGCATTATCTGCATTATAAATTTGAGAGGTAAATAGTTTAATTTCATCAAACTGAGCCAAAAAATTCTCTAATTTTATAAATACTTCATTCATCTGATGAATGGTGGAACCATCGGGCATGGTTCCACGTGCATATAATCGAGTACCCGAAGCATCCCAATTCATATTATCTGAAGAAAAATAATTGGAAAACCAATACCAACTACCGCCTAAAATACGATTTACCCAAGGTTTAACTTCTGCCACATAAGTACTATTACCAAGTGTTTTATTGTAAACTTCATGATACCATTTGAGGTCTTCTTTTTCATTTTTAGGTTCTAAATTATCGGGCAGAAAAAACACTGGTAAACCAAATCCCCAAACAATAATCACGACAAACAACCATTTGTGGCGAAAGCTGAATTGTAAAAACCTGCTGTAATAATGGGTAAAACGTACAACTCTTCTTTTTCGATGTATCTCACCTTTTTTAAGTGAGAATTTTATGGGCAAACGATCAAGTAAGGCAGGCACCAAAAAAAGTGCGACTGCTAACGAAACGGAAAGATTCACCAACATTACAATTGCAAAATCGACCAAATTAAGCCGCTGATTTTCTTTTAAAAAGAAAATAATTACCATCGCCCCCATAGTAGTGAGTGTAGCCGCCAAAATAGCTAAAAAAGCTTTTTTATTACCGCTATGACGTATATGATCGGCCATTACAATGGTATTGTCGATTATCATACCCAACGAAACGGTAATACCGGCAAGACTATAGATATGAATTTCGATCTTTAGAAAATAATAAAAGATGATAGCAATAGTCAAATTTGCAAAAAGACTTAAAGCAATAATAAGAAGATAACGCCATTTGCGACTGATAAATAATACAAACAGAAGTAATATAATAATTGCAAGTAATGATCTGAAAGTTATTTTATTAACCTCTTTATTGATCTCTTCAGACGCATCATAATTTACCAATAAAGAAAAGTTGGGAGGGAAACCTGCTTGTAATTCTTTAAAGATTGATTTTATCCGGGCTGCCAGATCAACCTGATTTGCTCCTTTGGCAGAGTGAATAACAAGATAAATAGAACTGAGACCATTAACTCTATAATAAGATTGTGGCAAACTCTCTTTTAAACGAGGGGTAGCCACATCGGTAAGTGTTATTATTCTATTATTAAAATTACCTACTATAAATTCTGACCAATTAATAGAATCGGAAGGAAGCCCACTATAAGTGAGATTGATGGTTCGGGTTTCACGCCCCTCTTCCACACTCGTCATTCCCAACTCTTTAGAATTTAAATTGTCTCTTAAAGCACTTTGAAGATCACGAACATTTAACCCATACCTATGCAAAGCATTTTTATCATATTCCAATTCCCACTCCAATCCGGAAGCACCATAAGAATAAACATTGCTAATTTCTGAAATATGACTTATGCGAGGAATAATATGTCTATCTACATATTGCTTTAACGAATAACTACTTCCCTCACCATTTACAGTATAAATCAACAAACGTGGCGTATCTTCACCTCCACCCCGTCCGTAACTTACACGTGGCAGCTCCACCCCTTCGGGCAAACGACTATGAAGACTTCGCATTAAACTGGAAGCTTCAAAACGAGCGGCATCCATATCAACTCCCTTTTTGAAGCTCACACTAACTCTTCCTGAGCCTTCACGCGATTCAGAAGTTATCTTGTGAACTCCACGCAAAGCAGACAATGCTCCCTCGATGGGAGAAGTTATTTCTTTTTCTACCACCTCAGCACCCATACCATCCCAGTTGCAATTAATATATATTGTATTGCCCTGTTGTTGGGGCTGTAACTGCACCGGCAAACGAGGAATCAAAACTATCCCTATTATGGTGAGCAGAAGAAATATGATATTTATGGAAAATGAATTTTTCAAAGTTCAGTTGTCAGTTGTCAGTTAGCAGTCATCAGGTGACAGTTACAAGTCATCAGTCATCAATTACCAGTTGGCAGTTCACTGATCATTGTTCTCTGTTCATTGTTCACTGATTATTTATTCTTGTTGTTTTTAGGATTGTAAAAAGTATTTTTCCAATTTCATCAGCTTTGTTAAATAAGGATTCATAATCAATAATATCAATAAGTGTAACTTCATAAGGAAATTTTAACCAAAATTGTGTTTCAAGACATCCTTTATAGGCAATACTAACCTTTGCGGAAAAATCTTGTTTTGAAATTGCTCCATTGACCTCAGCAAGGTTTGCACCAATTGATGTTCCGCTCCTCAACAACTGCCTCGAAATATCATATTCCTTCTTCTCCTCTTTTAGTTGCTTGCAATAATGGTATATTTCTTTCGCTAAATCAAAAGCTTTATTATATTCGATACTTTAGTTCATAAAAACGGATTTTCAGTTAGCAGTTAGCAGTTCACTGTTTATTAATCATTGTTCTCTGTTCACTGTAACTTCAGACTCGTGTGCCAAATTCAAATTATTCTCCACAATAACCTCCATTCCTTCTTCAAGACCATCAGAAACTGCTACGTGGGTGGAATTTTCATGACTGGTTTCTACATAAGTCCATATGGCTTTGCCATCTTTATAAACAAATACCACTTGACGGTTTTGACGGTACAACACGGCTTCTTTTGGTATAATGAGACAATTGGGCAGACTTCTTTTAAGCAACACTCGTGCATTCATGCCGTCCATAAGCAAGTGAGAAGAGTTAGGCACAGTGGCAGTTATCCGAACCATCCCTTTATCGTTCACCGTTGGATTGATACTGCATACAGTCCCTTTAAAGGTTTCATCTTTTATGGCAAAAGGAGAAAGCTCCACCGTCTGTCCTACTTTTGCACCCGAAAGTTCCGTCTCCAACAGATAAAAAACCAGGTGCATGGTATTCACATCCAATATTTCGCAAAAATTTTTATAGGCATTTGAAGGATTGTTTACACGAGCTTCTAAATTAGTTACCACTCCACTGATAGGTGCTCTAATGGTCGTTTGTGCTAAATTTCGTTTGGCTTCTTCTAATGAAATAACTGCCCCATTGTATCCACTACGAATGTGAGCCATTTTCATAATATTATCCGGGATTTTCGCTGTATCCGAAAGATCATACCCATACCCAAGCAAGCGGTCTTCCAAATCGATAAGCGTCTGTTGGTAGCTATTGTTTGCCTCATCCAACCGTTTTTGATAGGTAAAGGACTCTACACTACCTAACGTTTGTCCGGCAGTCACCTTTTCTCCTTCTTTAACCATTACTGCGTTGATATGCTCCTGTACCAAAAAAGGCACCACCGCCTTACGCTGAGCTTCCAGGCGACCGTTGCTCACTATCTCCAGCTCAAAAGCCGCACGTTTTACAGGCATCACTCCTACTTTAGTAATAGTAGGCTCGACATAAGATAAACGAGCCGCCTCTTCGGCAGCCTCTGCACCAGAGGCATCCCCGGTATTAGGGGTGGTACAGGCGTAAAAAGCCAATACAACCCAAAAAAGAAATAAATTTTTCATTCATCTATTTTTATAATCCTGCTGACTACCACCAAATTTGAGTCCCATTTTCATAGGTGAAAATACGTTCTTCGCGACCTTCGGTAAGACATCGTAACCAAAACAATGTATTAGAAGGAAGATTCATATAATCCAAAAAATAATCTTCTGCCACTTGCCGACCTGCTGAAATCCATTCCCCCTCCCAATAAAATAACTCATACTCATTACCGGGAATTATAAAATTTGTATCGCTGAGCGGACAAATTCTAATTTCAGTAACATTTTCACTAGCTCCAAAATCCATTACAGCCACGGACCGCACCATGTAAGATCCCAAATCACCATCAAAAGCCTTCACATCATTACCACTAAGCAAGCCCTGTGTATATAAAGTATTATTCAACTTTCTCAATTTCTCATGCGATCCAGAATAACACTCCATTTGGGCAATTCTAAACGGCTGATTATTGGACGAACGCAAACGAATAAAACGAAACGTGTGGTCCCCTTCAAGTGCAATCCGATACATTCCAAAAGGATATTTTTTAATAACATGTAAAACTTGCGCATCACTAAAATCCGCTTTATTAGCTCCTTCTACCACACAATTTTTAAAATCCAAAGGATGCATAGCAGTACTAATAAATAAGGGATACTTTCTGACCAAATGTAAATCTATCCTATTGGCATAATCAGGTATAAGCACCTGTTTTCTGCCATCAGCTTGCAAAATAAATGGGGTATCAAAAGGTTGAAGTCTATGAGCTGTTTTTACCATAGGCATATAAAGCACATTGGTTGCCACATTCTGAATATCACCACAGTTCCACCGATTAAACACTGAAAAAGCAACCGGCTTCCACTGCCCCAAATCAAAAGTAGCCAAATAAACAATCTCCCATGGGCTAAAAAGAGGCTTTTTGATCTCAACATCTACTGTTTTAAGATACTGAGCGGTAACATCCAACATATTTAATGTGATTAAATCCAGATCCAGCTGATCGTCCGGAACGCTCTTTAATAGTTTCAACATTTCCTTTTGAGCTGTCCAAGTTTCTCTATAAATTTTGGGAATAGTTTTTTCATACTGAACATACCATCCCGGAGGCAAATCATCTTCTTCAAAAACATGCATATAACCAGTAAACATAGCAGCATTCAAATCATTAACCAGATTCCCAGGATCATTATTATTTTCCAACAACTTTGCAAGTTGCCGTTTTCTATGTGCCAAACCAACATAAGCGTGTCGGGCAGCAGGTCTGTTACCCCAAGCCGGGATATAATCAAAAGAAGCAGGGGCTCCAGCTGCCCGTAAATAATACATTACATTACGACACCGGCTCACACAATCTCCCTCTGCTGAAAACGCCAACCACGAAAAATTGGGTTCTGAAGGATATTTGGAATTTAAACCATTCCCCGACTTAAGACCGTAATACGAGAGAACCATATGATGAGCATATAGAGAATCTATATCCGCCATAACTGGTTGCTCCTTTAATAGCGCCACATGATATCTATAAAGCGTATCTCTCCAATTGTCTGGAATTTCAAAGTCCAATTTGTATGGTAAAATGTATTCACGAAAAACACCCATCGAAACTGAATCACGCCACGAAGCCGCAAATAAAGCATCCAGTGCTAATTGCGCATTCCGCTCGATAAAACTTGTATCTATTAAACCCAGATCTTCATAGATCTTAAATTGATCGTGCATTAAAATCCCTAAAGCCAGTGCAACAGAATCAGTCTGAGACTGCAACTTCAGACTAGTAATATTGGGCATATTTCTTTTTATTCGCGTCAACTCAGAAACATAATTTAACAATTTCTCAGGATTTGTTCCTGCTATCGTTTTTCTGTTCTCAAAATCTGCCTGAAATAATTCAATTAACTCCTCTTTGGATTGTTTATCCCAACCGGTCCAACCTCCTTTATTTTTGAACGATGCTCTAAAAACCACAAAGCACAAGCCCATAAATATAAGCAACGACAAAAACAGCCACATAAAGATGCGTTTATTCATTATTTTGACCTATTAATCGTTTCGTAAAACAGCTTAGTCATATCCTCATTTACCCAAGGTGCTCCGACCATTTTAATTTTGTGATATATCTATTCGACATTCCCTTCTATGGAGAGAATTTCTACACCTTTGGGAGTGTTGCAAAAAAGTGTCAGAGTCTTTCTGAAACGACCTACATTTTTAGCATCATAAGTAACCAAAATTTCACCCTGCTCATTCGGTTTTATTGGTTTTTTTGGCCAATCGGTTTTTGTACATCCACAAGATGACTCTATATGATATATTATTAAAGGTTTGTTTCCTATGTTTGTCAATAAAAAAGTTGCAGATTCAGGAACTCCTTTTTTTAATAATTTCAATTTAACATTTTGAGTATCAAACTTAACTTGTGTAACCCCTGGCGATGAATGATTGGATAAGAATTGAATTGTACTTAAATGATCATTTTTCCTTGTTATGAAAACATCCTTAACTATAAAAGATGAATCAAGAAAAAGATAATATGGGATAGATTGCTTATCCAACGTTTTAATCAATGACGTTGAATTATAAAACTCCTTAGGGTTTAAATCATAATTGCTTCCAAAAGCCAAAAAATCGCGACAATTGTCGAATGAGGAGACAATGATCGGAAAATCATCATCTGTAAAAAAATCTTTAATGGTAGAAATTTCTCTATTATAACAACTAGAGCAAGCGTTGGGAGGAATTCTAAACAAAAAAAACAATGAATCATCTTGTGATAAAGCTGTTATTCCAATTGAATCACATGAACCATACTCCTGAATATTAGTTTTGGAAATATCCATTCCTATTAACCCGCTATTTTTGTCATTACTTGCATTATCTTCTTTGCATCTAAATAACAAAGCGACTAGAAATAAACTAAATAACATAAGTAAAATACGCATTTTCAAATTAATTTTAATTGATAAAAGGGTAAAACAGTGGTATCATTTTCTTAAAAATCGCCTACTCTTTGTAGTCTTGGTTCACACTATTCATGGAAATAATGACGTGACAAAACGGTTAGAAATAGATATTTTTTTGGAAAAATGAAAACTTTAAATTCGCCTGTCCATATACACAAATCTTAATGAGCCTGAAACATAATTTTTAAAATTATTTGAAATCAAACTTCCACGCACTCTGGACACATATTGTAACTATACTTTGTCCAACAGATCGCTTTTCCGTAAAACATTTCACACCAAGAAACTACTATACAAATAATTAAGGATATAAAAATAAGTGGTTTTATAATATATTTATTTTAAGGAATAAAATACCAACCATGGATTATCATTTTCCTTAACACCTGAAAAAATGGGGTATTTCAGTAACAGCTGATTAAATTTTAAAATTTGAAATGGATAAATGAAGGTTACAAATTTATTATTAAAAACACTTAAAGGTGATGAAAGATGGAAATCTGTATCGGGGATTTTGATGCCCCCTAATAAAGTTTCTTTGGTATTCTTACAATAAACAATAAAGCCATATTTTCTATTAGTATTAATCGGCATTATCAAGAAATCGTCTGATTCAGAAGCTCCGCCTAAAAAAACATATTGATTCGACGATGCCATCCGTGCAGTCGCAAAGGTCTTATAATCTGGATGCATTTCAGGATTGTATAAAAAAAATTTATCCTTCGGCACTAATTCATATTTAGAGGCTAGCTTATAATTATTAATTGAAAAAATAGTATTACAAAATGGAAATGAACATAAAATATGATCATTATAATATTTCAAGACAGGAGAACGCTCATAATAATTCAATTTATAATACTGATTATAAGGAATTGCTTTTTTAAAACCAATACTATCAGCTATTAGAACACGAAAACCTGTCCCATTACCATTATTTGTAAAGAGGTAATAATCTCCTGTTTTTGAAACGATAAATTCTCTGGACCACAACTGAAGTCTTCTGGAACTTATGAAAGCACCATCATAATCAAAATCAAAAAAACTCTTTTTGGTTGCATCCCATAAAACAATCCTCTTATTCTCCACATCTAAAGACATATCCATAAGCTTATTGTACTCTCCTGGGCCACTTCCAATACTATTTATACAATGCAAAAATGTTCCATCATTTTTAAAAATATGAACACAAGACATTTTTTTATCTAAAATAAAAATTTTTCCCTCATCGAATAAAATTCGATCAATTTGAGCAATTAATGAATTCAAAGGAGTTTCAAGTTGAATATAAGTAATGTCGATTGGAATGTCTTTGTCAAGACTTTTCCCTGACACATCAATTCTTATCGGCTCCAAAATGCTATCAAAACAGACTTCTTCAACTTCGTTAAAAGAAGAATTCATAAATGATTTGTACTCACCAGTTTTATCTGAACGGAAACATGAAACAGAAAAAACCACAAGCCAAATCAATAAAACATAAAAATAATACTTCATGGTAATAAGATTATATTTACAGGAGGCTGCCTAAAAGCTATAGACAGCCTCTTTTTATTCGTATTTCTATCTTTAATATCTAATAACCCTCAATATCAAAAATAATTTAACAGAAACTTGGTTGGCCATCACATTCGTTTTCCAGAACAGTGTGCCATTCTCCATTAGGATATTGCTCGTCTACATATACAGGATCACCTGTGATATCGAGATCATCACAAATAGACAAAGTGCATTCTGCCAGCCAAGCGGGCATATAAAAGTCCGTATACCATTCATTTGACATTAAATCTTTTAGCCTTTGTTGCTCAGCTTCATAAGACGGAACAACACCAGAAAGCTCATCCTGCGCCTGTGCCATCACCGCAATAGCTTCCAGCGACAAATCGCCAGCATTATTTGATTGTAATACATTCATATTAAAAATTGTTGCAAGTGCAAACAAACCTGTTGCTACTGCAAAAATTATTTTCTTTTTCATCGTAACAAAAAATTAATAATTAAAATTTAGCTATTAGCTTTATAGCTATTGAATTACAAAATGATTTAAGATGCCTCTGCCTTGCAGAAACGCCCTTCGCACCTGAGCTAAATCAGCTGCGATTTCTTTTTTAAATATTTATCTTTGTCACATTACCTCCTTTCTATTTTAGTTAGGGGAGTCCGAAGAGGAAGCGTGGGCCGGAGAGCACAGTGGCTTCCTCTTCTTTTTCCCAAAAATGTTCAGTTACCAGTCAGCAGTTAAGAGTTAGCGATTACCAGTCAGCAGTGTACTGTTTACTGTTCATTGTTCACTGACTATGTTTTTCATTTCTCTCATCATTTCTTTTGTTGCCGAAGACTCCACTTTTACATTGCTATTAAGGATTTTTTCAGCGGTTTGTTGTGCTTTCTGGTGCTGGCCGTTTTCGTTGTAGAGTTTAGCCAACAAATATTTTGGATAAATCAATGACGGATTCATATTTGCACTTTTGAGGTAAGCAGACTCGGCTTTGACAAAATTACCCAATGCCTTGTGGTTGTCACCAAGCGTATTTTGAATAATTTGACTACTACACTTTTTTTGAGCCTGCACCAGTACCTCACTACTTTTTTCATACTGCTTATCCATGCTGAGTGCTTTACCATACATTTGCAAAAACAGTCCATCAGTTTTAAGGATGGGAACAATCGCTTCGTAGGTTTCAACGGCACTATTGTATGTTCCAAAATGATATAAATAGTCTGCTTCGTGCCACATTTTTAACGCTTGATAATAAACTTCTCGCTGAGGAACGAAATGAATGGTTGCAAACACCAACAACAGACTAAACGGGAGGGTTGTCAACCACTTTATATTTTTATTGAACTGTATTATATGTTTTGAATAACCCGACAACACCGCTACTGCCACAACCAATTGCAACAGGAAAGGACTGATATCAAATGGATAACTAAAGAGACTAAAAACCAAAAGTGTTATTAATGCGCCTTGCAATCCAATAATTAAGCCTTCTTGTGAAGGAAGTCGCTCTGAAGATGTTTGTTTTATAATTGGAGGTATTTTTTGACATTTAGAACCTCTCAGAATATAAAAAACGATGACTCCGGCTATCAACACGCCAACAAAACCCTTCTCTAACCAAAGTTTTAGTAACTCGTTAAAAGGCGCCCGGGGTGAGCCTGCGACCATGACTTGTGCCTCATTGCCTTTCCCTGATGCAAACCAATTCGCCTGCTCGTCCATATAAAGGGCATTGAAGGCGTTTGTGCCATGCCCAACGAAAGCTTTTTGCTTTATGATTTCCGTTGTTACACGCCAAATAAGTAACCGGCCATCGGCTGAGCCTTGCTTAAATAGATAAATTCCGGTGGCTGAAGCTACAACAACCGCTAAAACAAGTATCGAAATAAGAAGGCGTACTCTCCGCTTCATCCTTTTAAAACGACTTACAAAACTATCTCGCACCGAGATTTTGCCCGGAAAACGAAAGACAAAAAAAGTTACTCCAATTATACCTGCAATCCATGCGGCTCTGGATTGAGCAGGTGGAAGCACCAATAGAATTGACACAAGCGTTATCCATGCACTGATTTGAAGCAAATAATATAAAGTTTGATAAAAAAGCTTTTTAGATAGTATTGCTGCCTGTGATTTTGCAAATAGAATCATGGCTAATGCAAGTGGCAATCCACTCACCACAAAACCAGAAAAAGGCCCGGGATTATGAAACGCTCCGGTAATGGAGAACAATCCATGATGAGAGACCGCAAAACCATACAACTGCATCAATCCTAAAACTGAATGAAGCAGTGAAAAAATCATCCACAAAATCACAACACCATACAGCAAGGTCGTTTTATCGGAAATGCTGCGAACAAACAGATAAACAACCAACCATAAACATATGGTAAAGAAATGTAACGAAAAATCGGTGAATGGGGAATTAAGTATAATGGCTTCGTTGATAAGAGACCAGCCACAGAAAAAAACAACTAGTAAATCGACAATGGTAAAATAAACCCTTTTCCTGAAAAGAAGTGAGAACACCAACAAAGGGATTGAAAACAATGCCACCACTTCAACGCCGCTTTGTTTGGCTGATATGAATCCCTCAAATAAATCGGCACCGACCAAAAATGAAGAACCCCAATAGGCGGCCAATAAAACTAGCTGGCAAAAAAATATGGGACGAATTAAGGGTTGCATAAATAAATTTGCATAAAAGGGTTAATCGCCTCTATCCAACTGCAAAATATCTTTTGGGTTAACAAATGTAAATTAAATAATTAATAAATAAAAATTATTTAACGGGGGGGGGTAAATTAGTTCGATTATAAATAATAATCAGCTCATAAAAAACAGTGTTCAGTCAACAGTCAACAGTTATCGGGAGTCAGCAGTGCACTGTTAAGTGGTCATTGTTCATTGTTCACTATTTTATTAAAAAGGGCCATCATATCCTCATTTATCCAAGGTGCACCCACCATTATAATCTTATTCTCGGTATCTATCAAAATACCAGCGTCAATTATCCATCGGGGGATATCCTTATTCTGATCAAAAAATTCACCATCCGTATCCATAATTGTATAAAATTTGTCATCTATATAATCAATATCCAAAACATGAGTCATAAAATCCTCATAACTATCACCTTTAATAACAAATAGCACTGTATAATTATCAGGTTTAGCGATGGAATCCATCTTTTGTTGCCACTCAATAAACTTTGGATAACAAGACCGACAACCACTCTGTAGATAAATTACATACAAATAATCATCAATTTTTCTAAACTCCTGAAACGTAAGCATAAAATTTTCATGCCGAACAATATCAAATTGTTCAAAATTTAAAGAGGTATTAAGGATATTATGTAATTATTTCTCTGTAGGTGATAATGGGACGCAGAATAAAAAAAAACAAATACTAAAAATATTAACGATAATTTAAATTTCATAAACAACTCTTAATAAATTAAAAAACTCACCATCCGACAAAAAACACTATTCACACACCACAGAAAATACATAATGCTTTTTCTTTCTCCATCCAATTACTATAATCCTATCGTAGCCAATAATTCATTAAAATCGGATTATCACCTTCCTCAATTGAGTTAACAATTTTTAAAAAACAAGAGTCCGAAGCATAGGATTGAATATATTTTTTACTCATCAATAAAATATTAGGTTGAACAATATTAGTTAAACAGACTGCCGACCTATTGCCAGCTGAGACAAGGTTAGACAACGACAATCCAGTGGTGCTGTCTTTAAAAAAATTAGCCACATAAAATTTATTTGTACTTTTATCAAACAGGACAAACACCTGTGGTTCAGCTCGAAAAAAAATAAAATTATTACTTTCTACAAAATTCGAAATATGGTACCAATAGCAATTTTTATTTAAATAGCTAATAAAATCGGATTGGCGCCCCAATTTTCTGACTACCGATTTTGGAACAGAATGCGATCCGAAATCAATACTCCTCACTTGTTCAACATCATCTTTCGTAAACGAATAAACATTGTCATCCCAAAAATCGACAAAAAAAGGAACAGGTCCATAAGAAACATTTCTTTGCAAATGAATTTTATGTTTCAATTCAGGAAAGTGTTTCGAAATTTCTTTTTTAATAACTTCGCCACTATCATAATCAAAAAGAGTCGCACAGTAGGAGTCATCATAAGAAAACAACCACAAACTGTTCTCGACTAAAATAAAGCTGTGAAAAACATCTGGCAATTTTAATCGTTTCTGAATATGCCCTTCGGTATCTAATTCAACAAACTGATATTCGCAAAGCATAAGAACATTTCCAGTAGCTCTGCTTATTGAAAAATCCATAATTTTTGAATGCTCATCCGGACCTTTACCAACAGAGCCGATTTGCTTTACAAACTGACCTGCCAATGTAAACTGAAATAATCTACTCCTACTTTTATCAAAAATATAAATATATTTAGAAGAAATATGAATCCGATCTATATGCTTTATTAATGACTCTGGCGTTGTCTCAAGAGCTACATAATTAACACTATCGCAAAATTCAATTTCATCTAAATCAAAATAATTGCTATCCCCACAAACGAAACTGGAAGCATTAATTTTCAACTTCATCGTATCATCTTTCTGTTTATTATCCACAGTAAAGCATCCTGGAAACAAAAAAAGCAGAGAAAAATAAAAAATCCATTTTTTAATGTTCAACTTCTTATAACACCTCTTTTTCAAAAAATAAGATAAAACCATAATAAAAAAAATTACTAATATTCTGTTATTAAACTAATTACTATTGAATTTAAAATATAATTTAAGATGCCTCTGCCTTGCAGAAATACCACTTGCATCCGGGATTAATCAAACTGCTGCAAATTCTTTATTTAAATGCATCAGCAAGAACACTCAAGACCTGCGAAGTCCAAAAATGTGAATTTACCAGTTTAAACAGCCATTCTGAGAACAATCGCAACGCTGACGTTAGCATTTTCGTGCAAGCACTAAAGTCGGATCTGCTTAGTAATTACAGATCCCATTTAATGTATCTTATAAATAGCCAGCACAGGATTACTATTTTCAGTAAGTTGCAAATACTGTAAAGCTGGAGGCACATTATTCTCATCATCTAATAAAAGTACTGGATCAATAACAGATATAAGATGCCCCTGATAACTTCCCACAGTTTTTCCAAATATTGCATCATTGATATCATCAATTGGATAACCTTTACCAACATTAGCTATATTTTGGTTTTTGTCATATATGGTTGAATACATTTCATTTCCAGAAAGAAAAGTAAAATAAAGATAATTATTAAACTCAAAAAAATGACTAAAATAATAGGTAGCTCCAGTTTTTCTTAATCTAAACAGAAAACTTCCAGGATTTCCTTTATCTTTACGAAACTCTCCTAAAAAATCACAATTTAAAGAACCAAAATCTAAATAGTATTTTGTTTTTAATTCACCTTTTTTATATTCATAAATATAGTTGCTTAAAGGTTGAACAATATTTACACCATCCTTATAAGGAGAAAGACTACTAGGTAATGAGCCTTGCATAACGCCCATAAACTCTTTAGGTACTTCAAGAAATTTGTTTGTAATTTCCAAATTAGAGTTAGTAACGTATAAATTCCATAATTTTGTTACATCCTTATTAATTATTGTATTATGTAAGTTTCCGACCCAAAACACAAAACCATTTTCAAAAGACATAATATCTAAACCATGTATTGGTAATTTTTCTGATTTTAGGTACTTCCCTTTTTCTGTATAATAATGCATTTTTTGCGTCATTAAATCCATTATTATAACATCATTCGTTTCAGTATTTATTGTAAAACCATGCATAGCGACATATTCCCCTGGCCCTCTCCCTATCGATCCAATATTATATTGAAAATCGCCCTTTGCATTAAATACTGAAATTACAGCTTTTGTAGCAGTGTGATTCACAAAGAAAAAATTATCATGAATGACAACACTTTCAATGTTACCAATAGGAAAGTTTGCAGGCGTTTTTAAAGGCACATAATCAACGTTACTAATAAATTGCGACATTATTAGCGAATCATTTTTAGGGCTCAGATTAATAGTAATAAAATCATTATTTTGTGAAGATTCATTTTCACAGGAAACAACTAATATACTTCCAAGTAAAATTAGAAAAAAGAAATTGCCAATTTGAGTATTTTTCATCACGATAGATTCAAATATAATTTAATTATTATGATATATTGGCAGCTAAAATTTAGCTACCAATATAATATTAAATGTATTAATACCCAGCTGCACCAGCATCCTGAGCGCTTACATCACATGTGCCTCCAGGAATATCACATACTGTTGTCGCACTAGGTCCATAACCATCAACAATATTCCCCTCATTTGTCGCTTGCGCCATCACCGCAATAGCATCCAGCGATACATCACCAGCATTATTTAATTGTAATACATTCATATTAAAAACTGTTGCAAGTGCAAAGAGCCCTGTTGTTATTGCAAAAATCAGTTAAATACGACTCTTTAAACCAAGCTAATAAAACTCAATTTACTTTTCTCAAAATATTTAATGATGAATTAGATCCCATTTTACCAGATCTAATTCTGAATTATCTGACAATGCAAAAGAATAAAGATGTCTGTCATCTGCTGTAACAATAAATGAAGAAATTTCATGATTAAGTTCATATTCACATTTCTTATTTAAGTCCCAATCATAGACATGAATTTTATTGCTTAAAAATACACCATTACCGTGTTCTTGATATGTTTTACCGGAATAAAGGATATAAATATATTTTACTGTAACTGAAATATCCAGAAATGCAAATCTGCTAGAACGTGATAGTCTATAAGGTTTACTTTTGTAATTAATTTCTGGCTGAAAACTAGGATTGTTTGTAACAATATCATAATCTCCCTTGTCATTGTATGTAATTATTTCAATTTGATCATATACCCTCCCGATATTCACAATCTTTTTTTGTGATGGATGATGTATGATGCCAGTTTGGAAAATATGCCCAGTGTTAAATTGATTCATATTGACATTAGGAATTGAATAAGTCCCAAAAATTGAATCAGTACCATTTTTAATATCTATGACAGCATATTTACCGTTTGAAAAGAAGCCTGTTGATAAAAATTGATTATCATTTTTTAATGGAATTACATTAGTGTGGATTAGAGCCTTCTTTTCTTCCCTAAGTTTTGCTATAATATTTATTACAGGATCTGATTTAGTTAGTATATCATTAATATTAATAGTGGCAATATTTTCTGTATTCAAAGTTTTAAAAGCGAATTTTCCTTTATACATAAATGTGTTAAATGGCGTTATAATTTCGTTTGGTCCTTTTCCCTTTTTACCAAATCTCTTTAAAAATTTTTTGTTTTTAATATCAAATACTGCAAAATAAAATCCGCCCACATCATCTGAAATAAAAAACAATGAGTCTGAAAGCATCAGTCTGCCTGGATTTCCAAATAAACTAGAATCTATTTCCACTATAGATGAATTAATATTATATTTTTTAATTTTTAACTCACCTGGAGTATTACATCCTATTAAAACGAAGAATAGAAATAAAAACACGAAATGGAAAAAATGTCTCATAATATAAGTCATTGTTTAAATAGCATACAGAAAATAAAAATTTTCTGTATGCTATTATATAAAAATCTAATTAAATAAAATACCCATTAGTTCTAAAGCCATCATCCCACTCACACACGTCCATACTATTGTTACAACAGGTGCCATCACTTCCTCCATATTCTGTAGCTGCTTGCGCCATCACCGCAATAGCATCCAACGATACATCGCCAGCATTATTTGATTGTAATACATTCATATTAAACACAGTTGCCACTGCAAATAACCCTGTTGCTACTGCAAAAATTATTTTCTTTTTCATCGTAACAAAAATTAATAATTAAAATTTAGCTATTGTGTTAATAGCTGTTGATTTAAAAATAATAATAAGATACCTCTGCCTTGCAGAAACGCCCTTCGCACGTGAGCTAAATCAGCTGCGATTTCTTTTTTAAATATTTATCTTTGTCACATTACCTCCTTTCTATTTTAGTTAGGGGAGTCCGAAGAGGAAGCGTGGGCCGGAGAGCACAGTGGCTTCCTCTTCTTTTTCCCAAAAATGTTCAGTTACCAGTTAGCAGTTAAGAGTTAGCGATTACCAGTCAGCAGTGTACTGTTTACTGTTCATTGTTCACTGACTACGTTTTTCATTTCTCTCATTATTTCTTTTGTTGCCGAAGACTCTACTTTTACATTGCTATTAAGTATTTCGCCAGCGGCTTGTTGGCTTTCTGGTGCCGGACGCTTTCGTTGTATAGTTTCGCCAACAAATATTTTGGATAAAAAAGTAAATATATCATTGTAGAAATAAAAGCTTCTTCGCAGGCTTCAACGGCACTGCCGTGAGCTCTAAAACACGATAAGAGTGCCTTAACATTTATTTTCAGAATTAAGAAAACGACGCATGCAACTGGTATGCCGAGATCTGCAAAACCGCAATTATAAAACGCGCCGACAATAGTGAATAATCCATGAAGAGAAACCCAAAAACCATACAGCTGCGTCAATCCTAAAGCTAAATGAAGCAGTGAAAAAATCATCCACAAAATCACAACACCATACAACAAGGTGGTTTTATCGGAAATGCTGCGAACAAACAGATAAACAACCAACCATAAACATATGGTAAAGAAATGTAACGAAAAATCGGTGAATGGGGAATTAAGTATAATGGCTTCGTTGATAAGAGACCAGCCACAGAAAAAAACAACTAGTAAATCGACAATGGTAAAATAAACCCTTTTCCTGAAAAGAAGTGAGAACACCAACAAAGGGATTGAAAACAATGCCACCACTTCAACGCCGCTTTGTTTGGCTGATATGAATCCCTCAAATAATTCGGCACCGACCAAAAATGAAGAACCCCAATAGGCGGCCAATAAAATTAGTTGGTAAAAAAGTATGGGACGAATTAAGGGTTGCATAAATAAATTTGCATAAAAGGGTTAACCGCCTCTATCCAACTTCAATATTTGGTTATAAACTTAACTGAAAAAAAGCAATTAAAAAATATTGAAAAGAAAATACACTTATTTAGTGCCTGTCCATAAAGTCGGGAGTTTGAGCTATAAAGTTCAAACTCAAGGCTTGCGCAGCTCGAAAAATGTGAGTTTACTCCCGTAAATGACCATTTTGAGAGCAAACGTAACGCAGAAGTTGGACTTTATAGACAGGCTCTATTTATTGTCAGCAATAAAACATCATTTTATAACGACACTCGCTTGCAAAATGGGACGGATAAAAACCAGCAATCGATAAGAATCATCATAGAGTAAAAACTTCCTATGCGCAAAACCGGGAGGAGACATTGAAAAAATTGTTACCCTCAGGTTAACATGATCAAAATTCCAATAAACAGGTTTATTTTCCGATTAAGTTAATCTCAAACTATGATTAAGCCCTTCGGGCTAATCGGATTCTCAATACTGAATGATACAACCGATAAAATATCAACAATTTTTCAAAAACATAAATGAACATGAATTTGAAGGGCACAACTTTCTGCATTGTTGCAAACAGGCAGGCACACTGCTCTCGCTAAACGCAAAATTGAGTAAAATTAAATTTTGCCGAAGCGGATCACAAACGCTATAGAAATAAAAACTTTAACGGGTAAAAAAAGAAAAAGCCCCATGGGGTTTGAGCACTAAAATGAAGAGTCTGTTTTTTACCGGACAATAATAATTTTAAAACAATTAAATTAAAAACTTGATATTGATTAAGTTATTATTCAAATTTGTTAATAATCTTAGCTTATGCTATTCGCAAAACTTTATTAAACTAAAAAAAGTTGTTATGAAAAATGTATTTCTAATTGCATTGGTGCTTGTTGTTTCACTAGCCTCGTGTGAACAAATGGAGCCCAAAGCTGACCCCGTTGCAGTAGAAGATTTTTTTAAAAATTCGGAAAAAACTTCTTTTGAGTTATCACCAAATGGTGAATACTTTTCGTATATGGCGCCCTATGAATCCCGGATGAATGTATTTATTCAAAAGATTGGCGAAGAAGGCGCGACTCGTATAACGTCTGAAGTTGATCGGGATATTGCCGGTTATTTATGGGCTAACAATAACAGAATTATATATTTAAAAGACACAGGAGGTGATGAAAACTTCCAATTATATGGTGTTAATATTGATGGTTCGGAGTTGGTTGGTTTAACTGTTTTTGAAGGCGTAAGAACTCAAATTATTGACGAACTGGAAGAACTGCCCGATGAGATTATGATTGGATTAAATAAAAGAAATCCAAGTGTTTTTGATCCCTATCGCTTAAATATTGTAACAGGTGAGATGGTTATGTTGGCCGAAAACCCTGGAAATTATTTGGGATGGATGACTGACCATGATGGTAAATTGAGAATTGCCATTGCTTCCGATGGCGTGAATCAGACTTATATGTATCGTAACACTGAAGCTGAAGAATTTACGCCCGTTATGTCACTTAATTTCAAAGAGACTTTAAATCCTTTATTCTTCACCTTCGACAATAAAAATGTTTATGCAACTTCTAATGTAGGACGCGATAAGGAAGCCATAGTACTTTTTGATATAGCCAACGCCAAAGAGCTGGATGTTATTTTCGAAACCGACGAAGCTGATGTCTCCGGTCTTTCATACTCTAAGAAGGAGAAAAAATTACAAGCTGCGTATTATTATACATCCAAACAACAGGTTCATTTTCTTGATGATGAGGCAAAAATGCTTTACGAGAAAGTCGAAGCTAAATTACCTGGTGTTGAAGTCCGTTTTGCCAGTGAAAATAAAGCGGAGGATAAATTTATGATTCGGACTTTTAGCGACAAAACGCGTGGTGAATATTACCTGTACGATAAAGCGACTGACAAATTAACTTTATTGGCAGAATTAAGTCCCTGGCTCGATGCTGAAAATATGTGTGATATGAAGCCCATTAGTTATACATCGCGCGATGGGTTGACGATACAGGGATATCTGACATTACCTAAAGGGTACAAAGCCCAGAATCTGCCGGTGGTGATTAATCCTCATGGTGGCCCATGGGCGCGTGATTATTGGGGGTTTAATCCTGAAATACAATTTTTAGCAAATAATGGTTATGCTGTTTTGCAGATGAATTATCGAGGTTCAACCGGTTTTGGACGTGCTTTTTGGGAGGCTTCGTTTAAACAATGGGGAAAAACCATGCAAGACGATATTTCCGATGGCGTAAAATGGTTGGTGGATGAAGGCATTGCTGATCCCGAAAGAGTTGCTATTTATGGTGGGAGTTATGGTGGGTATGCCACACTTGCCGGACTCTGCTTTAGTCCGGACTTATATGCCGCCGGTGTTGACTATGTGGGCGTTTCAAACTTATTTACTTTTATGAAAACCATCCCTCCATATTGGAAACCGATGTTGGATATGATGTACGAAATGGTTGGGAATCCTGAATCGGATAGTCTGTTGATGGCTGCTGCTTCGCCTGTTTATCATGTCGATAAAATTAAAGCGCCATTGTTTGTGGCTCAGGGGGCTAACGATCCGCGCGTAAATATCAATGAATCGGATCAGATCGTAAAGGCTTTAAAAGAGCGTGGTGTCGATGTGGAATACATGGTGAAGGATAACGAAGGTCATGGATTTCATAATGAGGAAAATCGTTTTGATTTTTATCGGGCCATGCTTACTTTTTTGAATGAGCATTTGTCTACAAGCGAAAACTAGAATACCATTAAATTGGGTAAAAGAGGCTTCCCTTTTCAGGGAGGCCTTTTTCTGTTAAACGCAGGCAACAAAGCTTCGGATAAATTGAATTTTTGAAGAAATATCGGCCAGAAACTCCCAACAAAAGCGAATTGCTATTTACACCGAAACATGGCTCATGGTTAAATATAATTGAGATGTCTGTCAGAAATAGAGCCGAAATTTCCTTCTGAATATCCGTGTAAAATCCAAAGAGGAATTGATTGAGAGAATTCACAAAGGCATTGAGGGAATAAATTAAGCGCCTGTTGATGAATGGAGATATAAACTGGATGAATAATAATGGTAATTTGAAAACACACTGCAATATACAGCAACCTTATATTTTTTAAGAAAAATTCACATTCCATCATCCCCATAAGTTGTCCTTATCACAAACCATGTTACAAATAAAAGAGGAATATATCTCATACTGGTTTCATCTGTTTCCATTAGTTTTTTCGCAACCTTTCACTAAATTTGAAGTCATTACTCATTGAGTTTTTCCGTAGACAAACAGGCTAAAAACAAAACCATGATCAAACAACGATTTATCATCCTTTTAATACTCATAATCACACTGCCAGCTGTCTTAATGGCCCAGCAACCCGTTACTACGGCCAATGGAGCTCTGGAACTATTTAACAGCGGAAAATACCGTGAAGCCAAAATGGCCTATCAACAGTTACTTACACACAACAATAAACACTATGCCTACAATTACTATTACGGCATTTCACTTTATTACCTCAAAGAAAACAACAGCGAAGCCATTCAACGTTTAAAGCTGGCAGCCGTCAAACCACCATCCAACGACGTCTATTTTTACCTGGGGCAGCTATACCAACGTGTCTACGAAAACCAACTGGCTATTTCGCAGTATGAAACATTTTTAAAAAAGACCGGAAGTAACGACCCTCGTACCGAAATAGCCCAACGCGCCATCAGCGACTGTCAAACGGCAAATACGCTTATTAACAAACACTTTGAGATAAAAGTATTAAAAAAAGATACCGTCGACCGGACGCAACTTCTTAATTACTATGCCCTGTCAAAAGATGCCGGTCAACTGATGAAAGCGGCCGATTTCTTTAAAATTGGCGTTGGCGAAGAAAGCATCATTTTTAAAACCGAACGGGGCAACCAGGTTTTCTTCCCGCTTCAGGGAAAAGAGAAAACATACGATCTGTATAAAGTTGTCAAACTACTGGATTCGTGGACCGACGCCGACTTACTTAAGGGAGCGGTTAACAGCCCCTACAACGACCTGTACCCCTTTATGCTGATCGATGGCACCACTCTTTATTTTGCATCTGACAGACCCGGAGGGATGGGTGGACTCGACATATACCAATCGTTTTGGGATCCCGAAAGCGGCACATTCTCTGAACCCGCCAACCTCGGCCCGCCATTTAATTCGCCCGATGACGACTTCCTTCTGGTTCCCGACGAATTTGAAGGTAAAGCATGGTTTGCCACCAACCGCGGCGTGACCTCCGACAAAGTTATCGTGGTTGAAATTGTATGGGATAACAACGTCATCAGGTCATTCACTCAGGACGTCAATCAAATTAAAACATTAGCCGATTTACCCCTTTCGGCCGATGCAAACACTAAAAGCAGTACAACACTGTATGCAGCCAGGCATTCGGCGCAAAAAAATTCACCCAGTACACCATCGTTTCAGTTTCAGATCAATGACACTCTTATTTATACCAGCTACAATCAATTCCAAAACCCGGAAGCCTTGAGTCTTTTCAAAAAAGGCCAGACCGAAGAGTTAAAAAAAGACAGCCTCCAGAACCTCATGAGCCAAAAACGTAAACTTTACGCCCAAAGCTATGACCAAAAGGAACTACAGAAATTGATTGATGAAATAGTGGTACTCGAGAAGCAAACATACGGACAGGAGGATATGATAAAAAGTTATTACTTCACTGCCCGAACCAAAGAATTATCTTTTATCAGACAAAAGATAACGGAAGGCAACTATCACCCATCAACCACACAAACAAGCACACCAAAACAAACAACGACAAAACCGGAAGCCCAAATGTTGCTGAACTCACTTAAAAAAAGTGATCTCACGTTCTACACCGATGAGGCCTTTATTCAACGCAGACAAAAAGTTGAACCCGTTTACAAACGTTTTTTTAACCCGACTCAGGTCAACGAACTGCTCTGCACTGATTCGCTTTATGTATGGGCCAATATTTTGTCGCTCGAAGCTGCCAGAACTCTGGAAGAGACACACACTTCCGCGCCTCAATCCAACGCCTCACTAAAAGACAAACTACTTAACAGCAGCGAGCTTGAAGAACAAGAAAACCAAAGAATCAAAATGCTCATTGAGAAGTCTCGATCCTATAAAATCAGTTCACTCGACCTATACGAGCAGGCGCTGGACCAAAAATTTGCGATCTACTATCCGGTTGTTGAAGAGTATGGCTCCACATCTCAAAACCCGGGCAACCAGGATGTTTTAAACAAAACCAGAACCATATATAAAGAAGCACACTCTAATCTGCGCAACATACAGGGCTACAACCCGGAAAAAACAGAACGCCTGTTAGCCCTAAAGCGGATGAGTGTTGACATGCTCGAATCATCTTTGTTACACCAGATGCAAGGCATTAAAACGCCGGCAGAAACCGCAAATGCACCAACAACAAGTACGCGGTTTACAGATCAACAAAGTGGTAAGGTTCAGCCCAGCTATCAAACCATCCAACGTAATAACAACCGCTTGTCGGCACCAGCTACGGCCCCGTCAACGGCTCAAAAACAGATCGAAAAACCGGTTTACCAAAAGGAAATGCCCGTTTATAAAATTCAGATAGGCGTCTTCAAAAATGAACCCAATGCGGCGGCAATAGCCAAAATACCAGCTGTAAGCAGTCTGGAATTGCCAGATCGCAATTTGCGTAAATATTACACCGGAAACTGGAATTCGTATGAAGAAGCCAGTAACAACGTGCAGAGTGTACGTGAGGCCGGCTTCCCCGGTGCTTTTGTCGTCGCATTCCTGAACAATCAACCCATTTCACTCGAAGAGGCCCGGAAAATGAAATGACAAACGTCTGTTTTTTTAAAAACAAATAGTTATCTTACAACCTGATTAATCCAACTTATCGATATTTCAACTATATTCGTTCGATAAATTCCGAAGCCTATAAGGATTAAAAAGATTGAAATGGTACCTTACGACAAAAGAAGCGAAAAAGGAAATGCTGGACAATCGTCTTTTGAAGAAAGATTATTAGTCCTTCATAACGATGAAATCAACACATTTGATCATGTTATCAGCACCCTTCAGAACATTTGCGAGCATGATAATATACAAGCCGAACAGTGCGCATTATTAACACATTTCAAAGGGAGCTGTGAAATAAAAAAGGGAGCTCTATACGAATTGGAAGAGCTGCGTTATTTATTGGCGGAGAAATCATTAAGTGTTACAATCGATTAATAGATTTTATGACCGTTATTATACTACTAATAGTAACCGGAATTATTTTACTGATACTGGAATTATTTGTATTTCCAGGCATTACCATTTCCGGTGTGGGAGGTGTACTGATGGTTGGAAGTGCTGTTTATATTGCTTACAGCACTTTTGGTATAACCACAGGTAACATCACGCTATTTTCAGCGCTTTTCATTTCAGCTGTGATGCTGGCATTGGCATTCAGAGCAAAAACGTGGAATCGTTTCATGCTAAAAACTGAAGTCAGCAGCACCGTTGAGTCTACAACGCAAATACCCGTTCAACCGGGCGACAAAGGCATTACAATCACCCGGCTTAATCCTGTCGGAAAAATTCGCATTAACGAAATAGATATTGAAGGGCGTTGCCCCGATCAATTCATTGACCCTGAGACGGAAGTTGAAGTGGTAAAAATTTTTAAGACTTACATTATTGTTAAACCCGTAAAGTAATTCATTATGGAAAATTTCGGAACCCTTGGATTAATAGCGATTATAATCGTTCTATTCTTCATGTTCCTATATTATGTTCCGGTACTGTTATGGTTCTCTGCATTGGTAACAGGGGTTCATACCTCACTGATACAGTTAATCTTAATGCGCATCCGGAAAGTTCCGCCCACCGTAATTGTCCGGGCACTCATCGAAGCACATAAAGCTGGTCTGCATGACATAAAGCGCGACGAATTAGAAGCCCACTATCTGGCTGGCGGTCATATCGAAAAGGTGGTACACGCACTGGTATCTGCCTCCAAAGCCAATATCGATTTATCGTTTCAGATGGCAACAGCCATTGACCTGGCAGGTCGTGATGTTTTTGAAGCCGTTCAGATGTCGGTTAATCCCAAAGTCATTGACACCCCACCGGTCGCCGCAGTGGCCAAAGATGGGATTCAGCTGATAGCCAAAGCCCGCGTTACGGTACGTGCCAGCATCAAACAGTTAGTAGGTGGTGCCGGTGAAGAAACAGTTCTGGCCCGTGTTGGCGAAGGCATTGTTTCGTCTATCGGTTCATCCAAATCGCATAAAGAAGTGCTTGAGAATCCCGACTCCATATCAAAAGTGGTTTTGGCCAAAGGACTGGATGCCGGTACAGCATTCGAAATCCTGTCTATTGATATAGCCGATATCGACATCGGTAAAAATATAGGCGCCGAGTTGCAGATGGATCAGGCCGAAGCCGATAAGAACATCGCTCAGGCCAAGGCCGAAGAACGTCGTGCCATGGCCGTTGCCAACGAGCAGGAAATGAAAGCCAAAGCTCAGGAAGCACGGGCCAACGTTATTCAGGCCGAAGCTGAAATTCCAATGGCTATCGCCGATGCGTTTAGAAGTGGAAATCTTGGCGTCATGGATTATGTCAAATATCGCAACATTGAAGCTGACACAGCCATGCGCGATTCCATCGCCAAACCAGGCTCCAATAAAGGAAAAGAAAACAAATAGCTTTTCAGGCTCACAAAAATAAAGCTGTCACAAAAAAACAAAAGTGAATACTTCACGCTGTTCGTTTGTGACAGTTTTTTTATACCACCCACCCGGCACTTTATTGTCGCTAATGAGTTTCTATTCACAACGTCAAAAACTTAAGCCGGCAAGTTCATATTCACAGCTTTTGCACCCTGAAAATTCACTTTTACTGGTGTAAATAACCATTTAGAAAACAAGCGTAACGCAGAAGTTGAAATTTATCCAGCCCATTTCTTTTCCCTAATAAATAGAAACCGCCACCATTCAGTACAAAAGGCTTAATGTCGGGACAAGAAGAATATGACACCAACAAAAAAGGCGGCTTGTTCAGTTAATAACTGAACAAGCCGCCTTTTTACTTACCTATCCACCGGCTATTTCAGCCAGGTATCTAACCATTTAAAGAACTCACGTTGCCATAAGATGCCATTTTGCGGCGTTAAAACCCAGTGACTCTCTTCCGGAAAGAACAAAAAACGAGCCGGTATATTACGGATTTTAGCGGCATTATATGCAGCCATGCCTTGTGTATAAGGAATCCTGAAATCATTGCCACCATGTATAACCATAATAGGCGTATCCCATTTATCAACAAATCGGTGTGGTGAATAATCGTAGGTTTTACCAGGCTTATCCCAATAAGGCCCTTTTAAATCCCAATCCACAAAAAACATCTCCTCGGTAGTGGTGTACATCATATCAAGATTAAAAATACCGCAGTGCGCAATAAAGGTCTTAAATCGCTTCTGATGATTACCAGCCAGCCAGTATACCGAGAATCCGCCATAACTGGCTCCAACGGCTCCCAGACGATCTTCGTCAACAAACGGCTCTTTGGCCAGAGCATCAATGGCTGTTAAATAATCCTGCATATTCTGACCACCGTAATCACCACTGATCTGCTCATTCCACTCGGTACCAAAGCCCGGGAGTCCCCGCCGATTGGGTGCCACCACAATATAATCATTAGCCGCCATCATCTGGAAATTCCATCGGGTTGACCAAAACTGGTTTAGGTCGCTCTGTGGACCACCCTGACAATAAAGTAAAGCCGGATATTTTTTATGGGCGTCAAAATGCGGCGGATAGATGACCCAAACCAACATTTGCTTTTGATCGGTGGTCGTCACCCATCGCTTTTCAACCTTTCCCATTGTCAATTGATCCAAAACCGGACCATTGATATTTGACAGATTCACAGACTGACCTTCCCGCAAGTCGATACGATAAATCTCTGAAGGACTGCTCATACTTGTCCGGGTGGCAATTAATGCCTCCCCTGTATGGTGAACCACGCTCATATTATGAGTCCCGGAAGTGGTTTTATCAATACTGCCGGTGGCCAGATTCAATAAATAAATCTGCTCCGTGGCTTCCACATTCGAGCTAAACCAAATAAAATTACCGCTCACATCCCAAACCGGATGACTCACATTGTGATCAAATGACGTTGTCATATCCGTGATTTTGCCGGATTCCAGATCAAGAATCATCAAACGGTTTTTGTCGGCTTCATACCCATCACGTGCCATACTTTCAAATGCCATACGCGAACCATCCGGCGAAAATACCGGATTCATATCATATCCCGGCATACCCTGCGTCAGGTTGGTGGTTGTATTGTCGGTGAGATGATAAAGATAAATATCTGAATTGGTTGAAAAAGCGGCTGCACGGCCTACCAGCTTCTTACAGGTATATGCCAGTTGCTGACCGTCGTTGGTCCAGGCCACCTGTTCCATTCCGCCAAAAGGTTTCATGGGACTGTGAAACCGCTCGCCACTCATAATATCAACTCCCGTATCAAACGAACCTTCAGGTTGATAAGCAGCCACAAAAATATGACTGTACGTATAATCACTCCAACTATCCCAATGCCGGTACATCAAATCATTTTCAATACGGGCATTAGCCTTGGGCAAATCAGGATAAATATCATTTGGCGTATCATCCAGCTTAACCGTTTTAGAATAGGCTATATGTTTCATATCCGGGGCATACAGATAGCCCGATATTCCACCCTTAACATTAGAAACCTGACGCGCCTCCGAACCATCGGCGTTCATCTCCCACAATTGCAGGTCACCCGACTCCTTACTCAAATACGTAATTTTAAGTCCGTCGGGCCGCCAACCCACTTGCGATTCGTTTTGATTGGTCCGGGTCACCCGAGAAGCATCCCCACCTTTCACCGCAACAGTATATATATCAGTATAATTGCGGTTTTCATCAATATTAGAATAGGTTACCGTGTAAACGATCGTGGTTTGATCGGGCGAAACAGCCATATTACCCAAACGACCGAAGGACCAAAGCACTTCCGGCGTCATACGGTCTGAAGTCAATTTTAAATCACGATTACTGAAAGAATCACCGGCAGCATCATCCGGCTTTGAATTACATGCAGAAGTTAATAACATCAGAAGAAAAAAAATTAAGAGTTGATTTTTCATGCCATTGCGCTTTTTATAATATGGATCTAAAAAAACAGGTTGTATTAAAGTTGATAAAAATAACCAATTTTATCAGAAAGTGTAACCGGTAACCAAAAAGACCCCGCCAATTCATTAATAAGAATTTTTACTTTCTGCTTATGAAGCGTATTAAGCTGCCAAGTGATACAATAGAGTGTTTGTCTGTAAAGAGAACTTCTTCGTTATGCTTGCCCTAAAAACAGTCTTTGACCAAAAGTAAACTGACTTCCTCCTCCTCCATGCAAAAAAGAATCAAAACAATTATGCAACAATCCGTTATTATTAGGGCATTTGGGTAACTTCCAGACACTTGCGCCCCTTGGGGCAGGTCACTATCCCCAAGGGGAGAAGCCCGTGCCCCATGGGGATGATCATGCGCCCCTTAGGGAGAACCATACGCCCCTTAGGGAGAACCTTGCGCCCCTTGGGGAGAACCTTGCGCCCCTTGGGGATGATCATGCGCCCCTTGGGGAGAGCCTTGCGCCCCTTGGGGATGATCATGCGCCCCTTGGGGAGAACCTTGCGCCCCTTGAGAATGATCGTGTGCCCCTTGGGGAGAACCTTGCGCCCCTTGAGAATGATCGTGTGCCCCTTGGGGAGAGCCTTGCGCCCCTTGGGGATGATCATGCGCCCCTTGGGGAGAACCTTGCTGTCCATGCACAGAATGCGCCCCAATGGTATGCTAAACGTCCTGATTTTGATTGACGTGCTATTCAACCAATCCTAAACTTCATTTTATCTTCATAATTAAATGTCTACTTTTGAATTACCGATGCCCTAATGCAGATAATAAAACTCAATTCAATGAAAACTTCAATAATAAGCGGACTCTTACTACTGTTAGCCCTGTTGACCGGCAGCATTGTTAGCGCCCAAAGTCAATCGCCGGAGAAGACCTCAACCAGTCAAAAGGATGAAACATCTGTTGAAACAACAACATCGGATGACCAAACCGATGGCGATGAAACAGATGATGACAAAACATCCACCAACACCGAAACACAAAAAACGCAAAAAACACAAAAAGTAAAAGAGATCAGGCAAACGCAAGGCGCTCGTCCGAACCTAAACAGAGGAACCGGGGCGCGTCCCAAAATACAGCGTCCATCGGGTCGTCCGGCAGGAGCCGGGAAACCACAGGGTGCGGGCCGTTCAGGTAAAAAATAAACAAAAGCATTAAACATGTTTCGAATATTAAAGATATCAGTTCCAATGCTTCTTTGGGGTTTAAACTGCGCCTTTTCAGCATATTCACAAAACACCGAAGCAACGGTAGATTCATTAGCCCAAACGGCGGAATCAAAACATGCTTTTTATGTGAGCCTGGGGACAGGCAGTAATATGTTGTACATGGGATCGACGTTAAACGAACAAAGCAGTTATCTTTCGGCCCAGGGCATATACAGTTACAACAAAGAATTGATGGTAGCTGCTTCGGTCTATCACTTACCCGGCGTTAACCCCTCTATTGCCTTCTACGATATGTCGGTTGGCTACAGCAAGATTATCAATAAAACCTTTGACGGCAGCCTGTATTTATCAGGTTATTTTACGGCCGATGAGTTGCAGGCTACCTACTTCAGCAATTTCTGGTATCTGACACTCAGTGGCGGTATCGACTGGAACATACTTTATTCTCAACTGGTTTACAGCAAAATATTAGATAACGAAGGCTATTATCTGCAACTCATCAACTCTCATTATTTTGCCACCAACGACTTCCTAAAAGGAAACGCCTTTATTGATTTCAATCCTGCAGCCAATTTGGTAATGGGCAACCAATACTCGGTTGAAACAGCAAGCAGCAATACAGGCTCCGGCACAGGGAATGGTGAAACAGAGCCGGTCTATTCCTCTTCATTTGGTTTATTAGATATAGAAATATCCATCGCCACAGGGTTTAACATTAAAAATTTCACCTTCGAAGTTGAACCACTGTATTATATACCACTGTACGACAATCCCGATTATTCGTCATCGCCCGAAATGGCACTTTTTATTAATGCCTATTGGAAAATAGGCCGGTAAAGCCCTTACAAAAGCATCCTGATATGAACGCATTAATCATTGAAGACGAAAAAAACCTGGCCAACGAAATAGGCGATTTTCTGAATAAGGAACACATCATTAGCGACATCGCCAACACAGGCAAAGAAGCCTCCGAGATGCTGGCCGTGAATCTCTACGATTTTGTATTGCTTGATTTAGGATTACCCGATTATGATGGACTCGATTTGCTGCGCGAAGCTAAAAAACTAAATGTAGATGCGGCCTTTATCATCATAACGGCCCGTGGGGCCATTGCAGACAGGATTACAGGCCTCGACACCGGCGCCGACGACTATCTGCCCAAGCCTTTTGCGCTGGCCGAATTATACGCCAGAATGCAGGCGGTTGCCCGAAGAAAATTCAAAGTTGAAACACCTGAAATAAATGCCGGCGACTTTATTATCAATTTGCAGGCCCGCAAAGTGATGTTTAACAACATCGAAGTAGAGCTCACTAAAAAAGAATACGACCTATTGCAATATTTACTGCTGAATAAAAATAAAGTACTGTCCCGCATCCAGCTCTACGAACATATCTGGGGCAATATTCTCGACGACCAGTACGACAGTAATTTCATTGATGTTCACATAAAAAATCTACGAAAAAAACTGGGTCAATATCAGTCGGCTGACTGGCTGGAAACGGTCCGGGGCATTGGATACAAAGCCGTGATACAGAAAGACTGAGATCAAAAAACATGAAGCACCATTATTGGCAAACCGAAACAATAATCTTTTTGTGGAAACTTCATAATGCAAAGAAGAACCAAATGATATGCGGATGAAACTCCAAGTCAAACTGACCATCGTAAACCTACTTTTCAAAATCCTTTTTGTTGGGGCTTTCTTCATTCTGATGCCTCAAATAATAATGCGCATCAACATATACCAAACCGATAACGAACTTATTGACAAACGGGAAAAAATGATGGATATCATTTCGCAAATCGGTGCTGAACCATTTCTTAATTCCGACTCAGGCAACATCTATGGCAGTTACAATATTCTCAAAGAAGAATTCATCAGTCTGGAACACTTAAAATCCAATGAATTCTGGAATTTCATCGAAGTCACTCAACGACAAATAGAAGGCGAAATTATCGATTACCGGGTTCTCAATTATTCGTTTATAGCCAATGATGAAATGTTCCTGCTTGAAATAGGGAAAAGTTTAAGCAGCATTCAGCAAACCGAGCATAATATAAAACGAATAACCATTGGGTTTTTAATTATCTTCCTGTTAATATCAGTCATTTGGGAATTTTCATTTTACAAAATAATCCTTCGCCCCCTCAATCTGATTATCCGAAAAATTAAGCAGTCGCCAAATGCCAAATCCTTTGACCGAACACCTGTAAAAACAAACACATCGGACTTTCGAACGCTCGACGCGACGTTGATACAACTCATGAATCAAATCGAACTTTTATTCGAAAAAGAAAAAGAAATAACACAAAATATTTCGCATGAATTGCTAACGCCCATCTCTGTTTTACGCGGGAAACTAGAAAATATGCTTCGGCAAGAAGCATTAAACAAAACAGAGACAATAAAAATAGAGGAATCGCTGGCCACCCTTTTCAGACTAAAAACACTGGTCAATTCGTTTCTTTTAATCGCCCGCATCGAAAGCGATCAATTTATCAAGGAAGAATCCGTTTCGATCCATGACATTATTAACAACATTGTAGAAGAACTCAACTTTCTTGCAGCCGACAAGCAAATCGAACTCACCAGCAGCATTCCGTCGCAAATACATCTAACCCCGGGTAATCCGTCGCTTATCTTCACGATGTTTTACAATATCGTTAACAACGCCATAAAATACTCGCCCCAAAATAGCCGGATACGCATTTCTGCAACAATCAAAAATCAATCTACCGTAATAACCATCGAAGACGAAGCCGGGGGTATTTCGGATGATGTTCTGGCACATTTATTTACCCGCTTCGGAAGAAAAATAACCCAAAACAATGGAGGAAATGGAATTGGCCTTGCTATCACAAAAGCAATTGCCGATTTCCACCATATACAAATAAAAGTCAATTCACAACCCGGAAAAGGCACTCAATTTCAATTTATTTTCTGATTTTTTCTATCCTGCCCCATTTTTTCATAATTCCTTCATCATTAGCATAGTAGATTTGAACTAACAATTAAAATCAATAAACTATGAAAGAAAAATTTTTACTGGCAACCCTGGTGCTGATAAGCACCGTTGCCGTAGCTCAGGAACCACAACAAGTTCAAACCCGTCAGCAGACTCAGGAGCAAGTGGAACAAACCACCCAAACACAGGAGATGACCCAACAGAGCTTACAGACACAAACACGTGAGCAAAGTAAAACCGGGCAAACCGAAGCAAAACAACAAAATCGTTTGGAGAAAAAGGAAGCCCGTCAGGAAAAACAACAAACCAAAACTCAGGCCCGCAACACCAACACCACAAAAAAAATGCAGGGAACCAATGGTGTATCCAACGCTGCACGAGCCAGAACAAAAATGCAACAAAGCGACCAACAAAAAATGAAAAAACAAACGAGTGCCGCTGCTGCTGCATCCAAACAACGAAAAGGGGGCAAATAAAATCCCCCGGTAAATAACACAATTGCACACATCTCAAAGACATGAAGAATCGGTTAAGAATGCCTTCATTTAGTAAACAAAGGGGTTCAAATCAGGGGACGATTCTTCATGTTCTTTTTAAATGCCTGGTAAAAAAACGGAATATCAAAACATAATATTCAGATTTCCATCTTTTACCATCCTCCAATTTCCGTTTTAAAATAAAGACAGGACGTTCTTTAACACTTCCCTGTCATGGCAGATGCTAAAATCTTGAAAAGAATACCAGCAAACCATATTCGAATACCCTAATAAAAAATGGTTTGTACTATCAAATTTCACTGAACACCAATAAAAACAATTGATTATAATGAAACGACTGTTTTATTCGGTACTAATAGCAATTTCGCTACTTCTATACAATACATGCGAAAAAAAATACGCAAGGAAGGATAAAATTTATCTGTTTATTCCCGATGCCGGGATAAATCAAGCAAACATTATCGGAATCCCCGGTTCAGTGACCCAATTGCAGCAAGGCACAACCAATGACTATTGGATTGACATTACTGAAATACAAAAATCACCTGACCTCCACCTACCCACTTTAACGCAACACCGGGCCTTCCTTCTAAGCAATTTCATACCAATGACAGGCGGTAATGCGCAGTTATATTTCATTCCGGACACTACCTGGAATGATGCCGATATTACTCCACCCCTATTCGCTATAACTACTTATAAATAGCACTTGCAAAAAAAAACTTCTGAGTTATACTTGGCCTAAAAACGCATACCCGCCATAACAGACTATCAATATACCAGTTACAGCACACCCATTAAACATTCTTTTGTCCAACCATCGGTCATTACTTGGTCCTACAATTTAGCGCTTACAAACGCCTTTCCAGATCACCCATCGCTTAAACTAACAAATCAAATTCAAAGCCTGCAAAATCAAAAAAAAAATGCAAAGGCACTGTTATAAATGGCCATTTCCGGGACGAGCATACCGAAAAAAAATGATATTTTCTTGCTGACACTAATTGAATTTTGTTTACTTTATTTCGCTGAAAACGAAATGCAACGGATTAAGGATAACATATAAAAAAACGCCACAAGAAACAGCCATAGACAAAAGGATTCACGCAAAGAATGATGATTCACCCGGCGAATTTCATGTGACATTAACAAACAAATTATCAACACATGAAAGTACTAAGTTTTTATGTCACCAACTTCAACTTTTCACTGGGAGACCAAAACATTGAGCAGCCATCGGCCGACAGTGCATCAGGGCACTTTTCAGACTGTATTGTGGCCTTTATACATGTTGAAGAAAACGACGAAACCTTTGAGGTAAAAAGTCGTGAGAAAAAGCTGAGTAATCACCTAAAATGGGTGGCCCGCAAAAACAACACCAACAAAGTGGTACTGCATTCCTTTGCTCATCTGGCAGCCACAAAAGCTTCGGCTGAATTCACCAAACAACTTCTTGACGAATGCGAACAACGACTAAAAAACGGCCAATATGAAACAGCTCAAACCCCATTTGGCTATTTTCTTAATCTGAATATGGAAGCCCCCGGCTTCTCCATGGCCAGAATATGGGCTGAACTTTAAAAACGGTTCGCACAATTCTAAATCACTGATTAGAGCCTGCCTGTAAAGGCCATCTTAAATGGGGCGTTTACACCAGTAAACTCACATTTCCCCAGCTTCGCAAGCCTTGTATCTGAACGCTAGATTTCAAACACTTAGTTTATGAACAGGCTCTAATTTTATACTCATCAGCGCATAAGTCACTTCACCAGTCAAAACTTCCAATTGGGTAAAAATTACAGCAAAGCACGAAGTATGCGGATTAATTTTGGGAGGTAAAACCACAATTAAAACCCACAAATATGCTTCGTTATAACATACATCCCGACTTTATTGACCTGAAAAACTATATTACCGATATCGGCAATACATTTCAAAAAGAGGGTAAAACCATCTACCACATACGTAACGAAATAAAGATCATTGATCATAAAGAGTTAAAGCTATGTGTCAAATCATTTGGCTCCCCAAACCTCTTTAACCAACTTATGTATGCCTATTTCAGGAAAAGCAAGGCCCACCGGAGCTTCGACAACGCTATAAAATTAAACAGTCTACACATAAACACACCACAACCTGTAGCATGGATAGAATACCGGGATAAAAAAGGGTTGATAAAACAAAGCTACTATCTCTCGTTATACCAGCCTCACAATTTCACCATGACAACAGCGTTCAGATTAAACGGAGCACAACAAAATGAGCTAATTCGCCAATTTGCAATATATGTTTACGAGAAATTACATAAAAACGGGGTTTTGCATAAAGATTTAAATGTTGGAAATATTTTGGTTATACAGACCAGCCAAAACTACTCTTTCTCATTGGTCGATATTAACCGCATGACGTTTAAACGCCGAATCACGCCACGACAAGGTCTGTCAAACCTTCGCCGCATGGGTGGCAATGCAATTGAGATGTCGATGCTGGCCAGCTATTACTCTGAAGCATGCCAGCAAAACCCCATATTGGGCACCGTCCGGCTCGGGATCTACAAATACCGATCTCAGATTTTTCGACGCACCCGAAAAAAAATATTCGCCCCTTTAAAAAAAAGGCTGGCCAAAGGGTAAAAGAATCTGCTATTTTTGCAGAAACCTTTACATCGAATGCACACTCTTTTCAAAACAATCATATTTCTGCTGGCATCAATTGCAGCAACAGCCCAGCCACCAACTGAAATCATCAGCATAGCGCCACAGACCGGCGACGGCATCTGGTCATTTCTTAGCCGGCAAGGGCTTGCTCCCAATGAATACATGGAACAATTTAAGAATCTGAACCAGGGTAAATTCGCTCCCGACGGCGGATTATATATGCACCACCAATACCTGGTTCCGGTGATAGCCAAAGAATGGGATGAACCATTGTTTGGGCCCGACCATCAAAAAATTACCTTAACCGATAATGCCATGAAAAATGCGGTTTTCTATCTTATTAGCGGTCACGGCGGTTACGACCCGGGAGCCATTGGGAAATATGGCGAGAAGGACCTTTATGAAGATGAATACGCGTATGATATCACCCTGCGACTGGCCAAAAACCTGATGGAACACGAAGCAACAGTTCACATAATAGTGCAGGACAACGATGGCATCCGTGACAGGTCCTACCTGACACCCGATCAGGACGAAACCGTAATGGGCCAACCCATCCCGCTCGATCAGCTGGAACGACTCAAACAAAGAGCCGACCTCATCAATGATCTTCATAAAAAAGAAAAAGCACCCTACCAACGTTGCATTGAAATACATCTTGACAGTCGCAGCAAAAACAAACAGATGGATGTGTTTTTCTACTACCATCAAAACAGTCAAAAAGGAGAAGCTATGGCGGAGACGCTTCGTACCCTATTCCAACAAAATTACAATAAATATCAGCCGGGCCGAGGATTCAACGGAACAGTGACACACCGGAATCTTTATATGCTACGCAAAACCAATCCGCCAGCCGTGTTTATTGAACTGGGAAATATTCGTAACTTTCGGGATCAGCAACGCTTTATTCTCGAAGACAACAGGCAGGCGCTGGCTAATTGGCTAACAGCTGGCATTGTTGAAGATTATAAAAAGAACAACGACTAAATGATCTAAGTTAATATGAAACGACCCTGATAAAGAAATTAGCTTCGCTGATCTTTGATTCTCACATAGGGGGATCATTCTTTTCATGGGAGTTCCATCTGGCAACTAAAAACAAATTATAATCATGAAACCAACTCTTTTAATATTAGCCGCAGGAATGGGCAGCCGCTACGGCGGCCTCAAACAAATGGACGAACTGGGACCCGACGGCGAATCAATCATCGACTATTCGGTATTTGATGCCATACGGGCCGGTTTTGGAAAGGTGGTCTTTGTAATCCGTCAGGATTTTGCACAGGCTTTCAAAGCGCGTTTTGAACCCCGCTTAAAGGGACGCATTGAAACAGAATATGTCTATCAGGGTCTTAACGATCTGCCAGAGGGCTTTGCCGTTCCCGAGGGACGCGAAAAACCATGGGGAACCGGTCATGCCATGTTAATGGCCAAAGAGGCTATTCACACCCCATTCGCCATTATCAATGCCGACGACTTTTACGGCAAAGACTCATTCCGCCAGGCCATCGAATTTATTGCCGGCAGCCAAAAAGACAATGAATATGCCATGATTGGCTATGCCCTCATGAACACCCTGTCGGAACACGGCACCGTGTCGCGCGGCGTCTGTCAGGCCGATGCCAGCAACCACCTGACAAATATTGTGGAGCGCACCAAAATAGGCAAAGAAAACGGCAAGATATTTTATTACGAAGAAAATAAACAGACAGAACTAACCGGCCACGAACCCGTGTCCATGAACTTCTGGATTTTTAAACCCCGTTTTTTTGAGCATCTGGAAGAAGGTTTCAAACAATTCCTGCAAGAGAAGGGTCATGAGATGAAATCGGAGTTCTACTTCAACAAACAAGCCGATAATATGATCAAATCGGGGGATGCAACGGTTAAAATTATTAACACCCCGGCGCAATGGTTTGGCGTGACGTATCAGGCTGATAAACCAATGGTCAAAAAGGCATTGACAACACTTCATGGGAACGGGGAATATCCGGCAAAACTTTGGTGATTATAAGCCAGGGCATTTTCTATTCAAAGTCTGTCTGTAAAAGCTCCCCCGGCTTTATGGACAGACAAATAATCATTTATACTTTAACTTCAGACTGATAAAATTTACACCACGTCTGAAGCCCGCATTTATCGCACTTTGGTTTACGTGCCACACAAACATACCGGCCATGCAAAATGAGCCAGTGGTGGGCAATGGCCAGCAACTTTTCAGGGATATGTGCAACCAATTGTTTTTCGGCGTCGAGGGGTGTTTTGGCATTGGTTGTGAGCCCCAAACGCGCTGAAACACGAAACACATGCGTATCAACGGCCAAAGCCGGTTTATCAAATATCACAGACGCAATAACATTGGCCGTTTTGCGCCCCACACCGGGTAATTTCTGAAGTTCATCTACATCTGAAGGAATAACCCCCTTAAACTCGCTCGTAAGTTTCTGGGCCATGCCTACCAAATTTTTACTTTTATTATTGGGGTAGCTACACGAACGAATGTATTCAAAGACCTCAGACACTTCTGAGCGTGCCAACACCTCGGCCGTGGGATATCGCTCAAAAAAAGATGGCGTAATCTGATTCACACGCTTGTCGGTACATTGGGCCGACAAAATAACAGCCACAAGTAATTCATAGGAATTATTGTAATGCAACTCCGTTTCGGCCACCGGCATATTGGTCTGAAACCAACTGATAATATTTTCGAATCGTTCTTTCTTAGTCATATACAACAATCAATGTGGACAACCTACAAGCAACCAGATATTTTATCTTCAGCCCCATCCGTTAAATAAACAGTAACAAACTAACAGCCATCACCGCCATACCGGCTAACATGCCATAGATAGAGAGATGTGCCTCGCCATACTCCCGGGCAGCAGGCAACAATTCATCCAGACTAATAAACACCATGATGCCGGCTACTGAGGCAAAGACAATACCAAATACCAACGGCCCCATAATGGTTCGCAACAACAGAAACCCGACCAAAGCCCCAACAGGTTCGGCCAGTCCTGACAAAAAACTCAACGTGAAAGCCTTTTTTTTGTCGCCGGTGGCATAATACACCGGTACCGAAACCGCAATCCCTTCCGGGATATTATGAATAGCAATAGCCACCGCAATGGCAATCCCCAAATTGGGATCGGCCATGGCTGCCGTAAAAGTGGCCAGACCTTCCGGAAAATTATGAATTGCAATAGCAAGTCCTGTTAGCACCCCCATTCGCATCAAACGATGATCCTTTGTCGATTTGGCACGTTGCTGTTCCGTCATATTTTCCACCAGGTTTATTTCATGCGGATTTTCCACATTAGGAATCAACCGGTCAATAATGGCAATCAACAACATCCCGCCAAAAAATGAAGCCACAGTCAGCCACATACCCGACCTCTCCCCCAGCTCCAAAATCAATGATTCTTTGGCTTTGGAAAAGATCTCCACAAAAGACACATAAATCATAACACCGGCTGAAAATCCCAACGAAACCGACAAAAACTTAGTATTGGTTCGTTTGGCAAAAAAAGCCATACCACTGCCAATACCTGTTGATAAACCGGCAAATAAAGTCAAACCAAAAGCCATTAACACATTACTATCCCATCCCATATAGAACCATTAAATTATGTTTACCAAAAACAATAGTTAGATTTCAACTTTTTATAATTTGTTTTAGTTGTCAGATGAAACTCACCAGAATTAATCAGACTCCTGTGTGTAAAGCAATTTCCATGGCTTGTATCACCTAACAATCAATCCTTCCAAAAGACTCACTGACAAATCACATTCGACATTTTTAAGATAAATCATTCAACAATAGCTTAGCTATCTATATACATAACGATTGTCTCAAAATTACACACAACCAAGACATATGCCATAGTCAAAAACGTACAAATTCATCATTCATTTGCATTCTAATCTACCGAGCCACTTCATATTAATACTCTATTACTTTCTAAATCTAGATCAAAAAGTATTGTATCTAATCCCCAACGACAATTGAAAGACCCCTGCTTTTTTTTCTATTGTCCGATACTTCATTGGTACAATATAGCCGGCAGATAGAATTAATCCTGCTAAATCTAATCCTATCTCGGGTCTGAATCCAAAAGAATAACTTTTTTCAGCACCATTTAATATGTTATTGTGATCATCTTTTATCTCTGGTGTTGAGAACTGCGTGACCCCGGTCGAGAGGGAGACATAAGGCGTTATTTTACTGCTAAATATTTGATAATTCAACTTTACACCATACAAATTCAACCCATAAATTCCAATATCTACTCCCGATGTCGTTGTTTGTCCAAACAAAACAGATCCATTATAAGTTAATCCAAAACCGAATTTCGATTGAAATCGTTCCATGTAGTACATAGCATCTAAATCCAGTCCTATTCCACCTGAGGATAAACTTTCTCCATTTAAGTCAAAAACATTCCCTTTGGGAATTGCATATCCAATCTGTCCACCAAGCTTTAATGACTGAGAATATAAATTAAGTGGTGCCATGAGTAGCACCACTATAATTGTTCTTAGAACCTTTACTCCCATTATTTACAATTTTGGTTGTAATCTTCTATTGCCTGTAAGCGGACCTCTTCTCGAAAAACAGAATTGTTGACTAATTTATTAAACCCTGAACTTTCTTCTTTTGATCCTACAATCTTATACTCCCCTTTTGATTGTTTTTCCAATACCATTGGACAATCCGACAATTCCTTTTCTATATTTAAATCATTAACTAATTTTAATTTTCCATCTTTTCCAATTCGATACACAAATAATATATTAGCGCATTCAAGATAATACGGTTCAAAACCTTCAGATCCGGATACAACAGCAGGAGGTGTGTTGAAATAATGGTATAGTGATATTTTGTCTTCGGATACTTTTCTCATAAACATTTTCTTTGGCAACATATTCATGCCTACGGCTGACATGTCAGCATATTTAACCGACTCGTAAACTAAAGTATCATATCTATATCCATCACAATCCTTCGCTCCATATTTTTCATAAAACTTATTCTTTATCTTTTCATTTTTTTCAAATACATCCTTAGGAATAAATTTTATACCTGACTGAAACTGCCATGGCGCTGGAAACCATTCCTCATTAGTGTAAGCCATGCCAGTCATTTTTATATATCCTTCAATTTCTCCTCCATTCTTATATATGACCCCGGATACAACGCCCTCATCCTTCATTTTTTCTTCTATCTGACAAAACACTGAAGTTGAAATACTTAAAATAAAAAACAAGTTAATAAGTAATTTTTTCATAATTCTAATTTTTAGTTCTACAATTTGTTTATATAATACATCTATTTATAATTCTGATATTTAATTATTCTGATATTTAATTATTCTGATATAACATCTATTTCAATCAACACAGATTTCAAATCAAAAATAGTAAAGTTTTAAAAAAAATAATGCAATATTCAAAGGCAAAAAAAACTATTTCTATAGAAAAACAACAAATTCTATAAACGCTACTCTTAAATTTTCAATAAACGGTTCATATACCCCTCCTTAACCAAAATATAACAAAACCTTTACTTCATAATATTGTTGTTTTATGGAAATAACCCCACATTTGTTTCTTGAATTATTTAATTTTAAACAAGATGAAACATATACTATTAGCTGTCGGCCTGACACTAACCTGGGCCACCAACAGTGTTGCTCAGGAAGACTATAAAGTCAAAAACCTGGATACTCACTATGAAAATTCCGACTTCTATGAGGTTGTGAAACTCCCTGAGAAAGTCAAATTTGCCAAACAACCTAAAAACATCATCCTTCTAATTGGAGATGGCATGGGCGTGGCTCAGATTTTCTCAGCTGTAACAGCCAACCGGGGTTATTTAAACATCACACAAATGCCTTATATTGGGTTCAGTCAAACGCAAAGTGCCGACCATTATATTACTGATTCGGCTGCTGGCGGGACGGCCCTCGCTGCCGGACAAAGAACATATAACGGAGGCATAGGCGTAAACACCGATACGGTGCCAGTTCCCAGCATTCTGGAAATAGGTGAGAAAAATGGACTGGCCACCGGTTTGGTTTCAACTTCAGCCATCACACATGCTACCCCAGCCTCATTTATAGCACATCAACCGTCCAGAAATATGTATGAAGCAATAGCCACCGACTTTTTGAAAACTGATATTGACGTATTTATTGGCGGCGGCTACAAATTTTTTGCAGAACGAACCGACGACAACCGGAATCTTGTTGGAGAGCTACAAAACAAAGGTTATAAAGTTGTCAAATCAATTGAAGAAGCAGACGCTATCACCAGCGGTCGTTTGGCTGTTTTAACGGCCGAGGCCCATAACAAAAGCTATCCGGAACGGGGGGAGCTACTTCCGGAAGCCACCACCAAAGCAATTGAAGTACTAAGTAACAACAGCAAAAAGGGATTTTTCCTGATGGTTGAAGGCTCCATGATTGACTGGGGCGGTCATGCCAACAACACCTCATACGTCATTAAAGAGACACTTGATTTTGATCGTGCAGTAGGCCTGGCACTGGAATTTGCCGCAACTAATAAAGAAACACTGGTTATTGTGACAGCTGACCACGAAACGGGTGGTATGACAATAGAAGGTGGCAACATTGAAAAAGGGGAAGTAACAGCAGACTTCACCTCAGATGGACACACAGCTGTTATGGTTCCTGTTTTTGCATATGGTGCCGGAGCCGACAACTTTAAAGGCGTATACAAAAACACCGAGATATTTGAAAAAATGAAAGCCGCCTTCGGCTTTTAACAAACAGGATCTAAGATATTAAATGTAGCAAAAGCTGCATTTAATATCTTAGATCCTAAACACTTTAATAAAAAAACAAATACAACAACACAGATAAACCCCCCAATCATTTCATCACATTTTAGAAAATTTACGAACTTCCACATCTCCATCCATAAAAACTTTTACCAAATAAATACCTTTACTTAAATGTGATGCATCAACTGTAATCATATCTGTTGAAAAATATCTCCTGCTAAAAATGATCGTACCTGTAATATCGAGCAATTGAACATCAACAATCTCAGATAATCCTGACAAATTAACATTCAACACATCTCCAACCGGATTTGGATATAGTTTAAATTCTTTAGTGGACACCGGAGTTAAAGCGGTTGACACATCAGAGACTTTTAGTGTTCCTAAAGTATAAAGGTCCGAGAGATCCCAAAACAACCCTTCAGCCGGGACTTCAGGCGAAATTGATTCAAAACTGCCTGAAATATTATCACTATCAATAATCTTAAAACTTTGTCCGGCACTATATGTCCCACCGGTTAGAGTAACAACCAAATCACCGGCAGCCGTAAACCCGCCCTGAGCTATAGTCTGGCTTACCGACATAAACAATCCATTCACCTGAGTATAATAAGCCGAACCGGTTTTCATCACAACATTCCCAGTAACAGTAAGCTTTGAGCTGGAGTTATAATAACCGCCATATAACTTACCGCCCGACTCAACATATAAAGCCCCTTCAATCCGACCTGTTCCACCAATACCACCAGCTTCGCGCACGGTAACTCCACCTGTACCTGTGGCACTACCGGAACTATTCTTCACCAATAAAAGGCCATCGGTTACCAAAGTGTATCCTGAATAATTATTTGAAGAAGTAAGAGTAAACGCACCATTCCCCACCTTCGTGAGGCTCCCGGCCGCAATAGAACCGTCAAATTCGCAATCAACCCCCTTTGCACCTATCTGATAATTTAATGCCCCTGCTAACGTGCCTGAACCAGTCAAAGCACCCAAAATCAAACTACTACCTGAAACGTTATAAGCAGCAATAGAAGCATCAATATTAACAGAAGCATTGGGTAATCCTTTACTATTATTAAAGCGAAGATCAGCCGAGCCCGAAGAAGTTGAATTAAACTTCACCGTACCTGAAAAAGCACTCCAGTCACCATTCAGATCGGACCGTACATATGGAATATTCACATTCAATGTACCACTTCCGGTAAGTGCACCTGTGTAGCTGCCGCGAGAATCAAGATTTAGTGTTCCGGACTTCCCTTCCGGCATATGAATCGACCAACTCATGGTATTACTACTATACGAATCATCCATACAATTAAATGTTCCCCCTTCAATAATTAGCTTAGAACCGGGTGACGCAACATCGCCAAAAAGAGAAATACTACCTTCCTTAAGCACCGTCACTTTGTGCGATTTAATCCCTTCAAGAATCAACCGACCGGTACCGGTTTTAACCAAAGTATCACCCACTGTAGCCCCTTCAAGCATTAATTGCGAAGACGACCCTGCCACCTCTATAAATGCATTTTTCTCACCAATAGTCAAGCCTCTGTCGGTATTTACCATATTGCCTGAATAACGCAACGTGCCCCCATTAATCACCAAATTATCTGGATCCTTAGAGGCAGCTCCAATACTACTAGGCTTCCCCCCATAATTAAAAAAAGAGACATTAAGCACCCCATCGTTAATAACTGTAGGTCCGGCAAACTGATGATATTTTCCTAAAGAAAGAGTTCCAGAGCCATTTACCGTAAGCCCTCCTTCTCCGTATAAAATCCCATCCCCTGATAAATCATAAGACTCAGACGATTCAAAAAAAATCTGTCCTACCGGCAAAACTCCTTCCAGAGTAACAGACTTATTACCATTATCGGTAAACGAAATAGTGTCGCCTGCCGAAAAGACCTCACTCAATCCATCATTCAACCAGTTGTCAGAAGTCAATAAATCCCAGGTATTACTGGAGCTACCATCCCAAACCAATTTCACGGCAGGTCTGGGTTTCTCAACCTGCAACAAAACCACGCCATCTTCAACTTTTAATACACAAGAATAACCAACAACACCATCGACACTAACAGATGAAATATCACCGGTAATGTTTCCAGAAATAGTCATCAAGGGATAATCACCTTGAGCCAGCTCTCCTTCCAACTTATTAATCACAAAACGACAATTTGCAGACAAAATCTGAAAATCACCATCAACAATTAACTTATCATTGTTATCAGCAATATCAGCCGATAAATCGAACTCAACTTTAGCATTATCATTAATCGAAAGCACATTTCCTATGCTTAAAACGCCGGCTTGACCTGCATCGCCCGGGTTAAGGACTGCTGCCCCGTCAAGAGATAATCCCGACTGCAAAGAACCTGATCCTGCGACCATACCATACGAATCCACAAAAACTTTTGAATCAGACAATATCCCATCTACTTTCAATTCACCACCTGAGACTTCAGTCCTTCCAGTATAATCATTCGCTTGCATTAAAATTAACTTCCCTGCCCCTGATTTGATCAATTTCATATCACCGGTCAATTTTCCGGTTCCCGAAAAAACATAATCTATTGGGGAATTAACATTAACCATTGAAGGCGAAACGTCACCAATAATATCTATGTCAGACATATTATTTCCCGACAAAGAAAACAAGACCCCTTTTCCATCAGTAAATACCGACGATAATCCATCATTCGCTAACCAATTCTCCCCAATTCCTGACTGCCATGTATAATCATGGTTTCCTTTCCACACCAAATCAGATTGTACAACAGGCATTTGGGGTGGTGTAATCATCCCATCACCCAAATAAAATCCAACGTGAGGCGGCTGGTTATAACCAACATTTTGCCAGGCAACAGCCAAACGATAGACAGGATCGTGCATCAAAGTATGAAACCTATAATTGGTAACATAAGGTGTTGTATAAATACGCAATTTTGAATTATCGCTGGTTCGATAAATAACTTCTTCTCTCCAGTCGCCTAATAAATCAGCCTGTAAGGCTGGTGTAGATTTGGTCCCATTGTTAGAATAACAACCAGAGGCCGAGAGAAGAGTCCCCCCATTATATTTAGAAATGGTCGTTCCATCGAGTAATTCACGCAATAAATCACCATCCCACCAAATAAGAAAATTCATGGCAGGCGCGGAGTTACTAATCTTTTCCCCCATAACATTATATGTGCCCATCCCGGCGGCCCAAAACTCAGATCCGGGATATTCAGCCGAAATATCGCCAGCTACGCCGCGGCCGATGTCGCCCAAAGCCTTTTTTTGCCAGATGATAGCTCCGGTATTCGCATCCCTGTATGAAATTCCTTTGCCACTATGCTCATGCGGCATAAAAATCTCTAATCCTGGTCGGGACGGGTCATGATCTGTTACATGAAGTGCATCACCATGACCTAACCCGGTAGAATGAAGGCCAGTACCATCATCGTCAATAGCACATGAACCAAATATAATCTCATCCTTCCCATCACTATCAACATCAGCTACCGCCAAATTATGGTTTCCCTGACCGTAATAAGCACTATTACCAGACTCATCACTATCAAAAACCCAACGTTGGCTCAAATCAGAGCCATCCCAATCCCAGGCTGCCAAAACCGTTCGCGTATAATAACCACGAGTCATCACAATGCTGGGACGCTCGCCGTCAAGATAAGCAACCGCTGCTAAAAACCGATCAACACGATTGCCATAGCTATCGCCCCAATCACTAACAGTTCCTCTTGGTGGAATATAGAAAACAGTAGCCTTTTCAGCCCCTGTTTCACCATCAAACACGGTAAGATACTCCGGACCCGAAAGAATATAACCGGACGAATTGCGATAATCAGCGGCATCATTGTCTGTGGCTGCTGGTCCTGTGCTAAGATAATTACCTGTTCCATCCTTTGTTCCCGGCGCCGTTCTGCAAACCAATTCCGCTTTTCCATCGCCATCAAAGTCATATACCAAAAATTGTGTATAATGAGCGCCTGCACGGATATTTATCCCAAGATCAATTCGCCAAAGATGACTACCATCCAATTTATAACCTTCAATATATACATTTCCGGTGTAGCCACTCTGGCTATTATCTTTAGAATTTGAGGGATCCCATTTCAACACAATATCATAAACACCATCGCCATCCAAGTCGCCAGTGCTCGCATCATTGGGGCTATAAGTATAACTATCACCAGTGAGGGTAGTCCCTCCTTCAGGCATCTGAAGTTGAATATCCATATAATTTGAATCCCAAACAGAAGTACTTTCAGAGGCGTCCCCTTCCACGCCATCAACAACGGTCTTAACCGTATAAATGCCATTTTCAGGAGTTACATCCACAAAATTAGTAGAGGTAATAAGCGGTGAACTATTTAACAATACTTCATCCCGGTAAACATTAAAAGCAACATCATCAGGATCTGTGGCTAACCAACGCCAACTTACCAGCACGTTGTCGCCATTTCGTGTAGCGATTAAGCCCCGATTCAACACTTCTATTTGACGTTGAGCCAGAACAGTTGCTGACAGAGCGACAAATAACACCAACAAAAATCCATTACGTAAAAAATGCTTCATAAGAATTCTATTAATTGTTTTCATCCGGTAATTGACTTGATGTACAAACTACCGGATGAAACTTTGATTAAAAAAACTATTCTACGATAAATTTTCCGACCAATAACCTACCGTCGACCAAATAATGGATAAAATAAAGACCCTGCGGCCAATCTGAAACATCCAGCACGATACGTGATAAGCCAGCGGTATTATCAACCACCTTTATTAATCTTCCATTAACATCAACAACTTGCATAATACCGTCATTATCTGATAGTTCTATATAACAAATTTTGGATGCCGGGTTCGGATAAATGGTAAGAGAACTATTAATTACAGCCTCATTAACAGAAGTAGCAGTTGTTATTTTTAATACCCCTGAAGAATAAAGTTCAGAAAGATCCCAAACCAAACCTTCAGCCGGAACAGCAGGCTCAATAGCTGTAAACGTCCCACTAATAGACGGCGCATCAATAATTTTAAAAGAAGCTCCACTAACGTATGAGCCGCCTGTCAATTCAATATTCAAAGTACCATTGGCCACGAAAGAAGTAGAACTAACAATTCGGGATGCCGATTGAAATAACCCGTTTACTTTCACATACAGTTCAGAACCCGATTTCATAACAACAGATTTCGTAACCGTAAGTTTTGAACTAGAATTTCCACTACCAGGCATAATTTTGCCACCTGATTCAATATAAACAGAACCAGTAATAGAGCCAGGCCCAGTCAAAGTAGCTCCCGACATGGCATAAACAGTGCCCGCTCCAGTTGCACTTCCCGAAGCGTTATTAACTGACAATACCCCCTCATTAATAATAGTCGACCCACTGTAGGTGCTACTTCCCGAAAGTGTAAAAACCGCAGTCCCTACTTTCGTAAGGCTGCCTCCCGATATCACCCCAGCAAACTCACAATCCACATTCTTAGCCCCTATCTCATAATTATGACTTCCAGTTAAAGAACCATACCCTGTAAGTGCACCAAACTTGATAGTCTTACCATTAATATTATACGCATTTACAGAACTTCCAATATTAACCAAAGCATGGGGTAACCCATTCGTATTATTAAAACGCATTTCGGCGTCGCCACTATAATAGGTTGAATTAACATTAATAACACCGCTAAACGCGCTCCAATTTCCGTTGAGATCAGAACGAACAAAGGGAATATTAACATTCAAGGTTCCACTGCCGGTCAGCGTTCCTGTGTAATAACATCTGGAGTCAAGATTAATGGTTCCGCTTTGACCTTCAGGAACCTCAATCGACATACTATTGGTATTATATGAATAGCTGTTATCATTATCCTGAAAAGTACCACCTTCCAAAATCAACCGGGCTCCCGGTCCTGAAGTATCACTTAACTTTACCAGAGTACCCTCTCTAACAATGGTCCCTGCGTGATTATTTATCCCAGACACGATTAATTGTCCGGAACCCGTCTTTGTTAACCAGCTTCCGACAAAAGAACTGTTCCAATAAACCTTGCCATCAACATCCAGCGTGCCACCGTTTTCGCCTATCGTAACAGCTCTTTGGGCAGACATGTCACCCAGTGGACGCAGCACTCCGCCATTTATCTCCAACAATGAGGCATCTTCTGAGACACTCCCAATAGCACCAATTTGATTCAAGGCAGGCATCTCAGCCACTTCCAGAACACCCTCTTCGATGGTTACTTTTCCGGTAAAATCATTATTATTCATAATGGTTAGGATTCCAGTCCCTTTCTTGAGTATTGAAGCAGACCCGGTGATTTTACCAACCCCATCAAACACATAATTTTCAGAACTATTAACAACGATACTTGATGGCCGTACATCCTCAACAATATTAACATTTGTAGAAGAGGCTCCATCTGTGAAAAGCACCTCATCACCCACAAGAAAAACATCACTAACAGCACCATTCATAAAATTGGCTGTCTGGCCAAAATCCCAGGCTTGCAGGTTTAAAGCACCATCCCAAATAATAGAAGTCACCTCACGCGTAGCCTTAACCACGAGAACTACTTCACCATCTTTAAACTCGAGAGAAGCCAAATTATTTTCAATACCGTTAATGGATAGCCCGGATAAGTCGCCCGTAAGTGTACCCGACACCGTCATCACCACATACTCTCCAGCTTCAAGTCGGTCGGTCCCATCAGCCAGTTGAACATTCAAATTCAAGTTGACATTATCATCCAAAAATAAATCACCATCAATTACCAACTCATCAGCATCATCTCCCTCAACCGCTGACCAATCAAGCTCTATTGCACTACCTTCTTCAAGATGGAGTTGAGCTCCAATTGTAAGCGACCCAGTATGGTTTTGCCCACCAACATAAAGTACAGAACCATACCGAAGCGTCACACCATTATTAAGCAATCCTGTAGCACTTAATACCGAATGATATTGAGCTGTCACGGCACTATTAATCAATTCTCCATTAACAGACAACGCTCCACTCCATATATCAGTGGCGCCAGTAAAATCATGCGTCCCATTGAGCGAAAGCGTTCCGGCACCTTGTTTAACTAACAACATGCTGCCGGTAAGCTTTCCGGTAGAAGCCGTCAGCGTATAATTACCCGGAGAATTTACGGTTAGTACTTCGGGAGCCATCGTATTCAAAATATCAACAGACACATCAGCTCCGGCACCGACATCAAACAAAACATGTTCGCCATCGGAAAAAGCCACATCATCACCATTCTTATTCCATATAGCCGACGAATTGTCCCAGGAACCGCTACCAGCATACACTAATCGATTATTACTCATGACTGGTGGTGGTGGAACGGTTAAACCTTCGGCTTCGCCCAGAAAATAACTAACATGAGGGGGCTGATTGTAGCCACACATCTGCCAGCAGATAGCCTGACGGTATTGATGATCGTGCATTAACGAATAGTTACGGTATACAGTAGGATCTACCGTTGTATAAATACGAATAGCCTTATTATCCTCTCTTCGCCAGACAATCTCTTCACGCCAGTCGCCCAGCAAGTCAGCCTGTAAACTAGGAGTCCCTTTGGTATAGTTACATGACGTTGCGCCTGAGGCTTTAAAAATAGTTCCAACACCGTGTTTCATAACCGCACCAGTACCATAACCGGTTGTGGTTGAAAATCCCACGTGATCAACCAATTCTTCCAACAGATCACCATCCCAATATACTCTAAAATTCTCAGCCAAAGAACCAGTTCCGACCTGTTCCAAAGTAGAGGCTGAAAACATTTTAGAACCTCCCCAAACAGCAGCTCCTATTATATCGTCTGAAATATTAGCCGCACAGCATCGGCCACAATCATAAGTTGTTAAATGATGAATGAGTATTTCGCCTGTGGCACCGTCGTATAAAACAGTTCCCCAAACGGGAGAATTCTCCAGACATTTAAAAATTTCAATCCCTTTACGATAAGGATCCAAATCGCCAACATGCAAAGCATCACCGTGGCCTAATGCGGTAGAATACAAACCAGTACCATCATCATCAACGGTCATCGACCCCCAAACTATCTCATCACGACCATCACCATCCACATCGGCAATGGTATAATTGTGATTTCCCTGACCAAAATAAGCACCACTGGTACCCGAGTTAAATTCCCACTTAAGAACCAACTTATCATTAACAACATCATAAGTTCTCATGATTGTTTTTGTATAGATGCCGCGACCAATAAATAAACTTGGTTTTAGCCCATCAAGGTATGGCGCGCCAAAAAAATATTTAGAAGCCCGATGCCCATAACTATCACCCCAATCAGAAGATTGACCCCGTGGAATAAAATCTACACGATCAAGCTCCACGCCTGTTTCGCCATTAATAAGAGACAAAAATTCAGGTCCCTCATTCATATATTGCATATTAGCCGCAGTACCAACAGAACTGCGATAATTTGTTTTTCCATCACCATCGGTATCCCCAATTTGGGTTCCATCGCCAAAGATAGTTCCTTCGGAGGTACGCATAAACACCTCAGCTTTACCGTCCTCATCAAAATCGAAAGCCGCGATATTAATCTCAACATCAGGCAAAATATTTGGCCCCACATTAATTTCCCACATCAGCGTTCCATCCATCTGGTAAGCTTCGAAGTAAGAAAAGGGAGCTGATTCATTGGCCCAATCTTTATAAATACGTTTTACTATAATTTCATATTGACCATCACCGTCCAAATCAGCAGTGGTGGCATCATTTATTTCATATCCGTCAGGTCGATCGACCACCGGAATTTCGAGATATTGTTTATCCCAAGGAATGACCTCCTCACATTGAGGCTGTTCCTCGCCTTTAATAACAGCACTAACAGTGTAACTAGAAGTTGTTGTGCCGGAAGCATCCAAATAATTAGAAACTGATAACGGCGTCGTATTCAATTTCACATTATCGCGATAAATATTATACTGAGTATCGTACCATTCATAACCTTGAATGCGCCAACTCACAAAAACGCCATTAGTCGTTTTTACAGCCACAAGACCTCGGTCAAGAGTCTCCATCTTTCGCTGAGAGAATAAAGTTGCCGAAAATAAAAGAAACAGCGCACTCAATATAAACCAGGTTCTTACAAACGGTTTTTTTTGAAAAGATAACATAATTGTAATGTTTTACTGGCGCAGCCAGAAAAAGGAATAAAGAAGAAAGGAGAAAAGAGCAGGATGCAACCGAAGCTGCATCCTGCTATAAAAAATCAAACTTAGTACTTAAATTATTTCACAACCAATCGACCAACTTTTTGACCATTGGCAGATGTAACTTTTACCAGGAAAATTCCTTTTTGTGAAATATTCAGAGGTTGTCCGGACTGCAGATTAGATTGGCTAAAAATAACCGTTCCACTCATATCAAGGACCTCAACGCTAAATTCACCTCCTGTGTTTATATAGAAGGTTCCATTAGAAGGATTCGGATATATTGAGATTTCCTCACTACGAATATCACCTACAGAAGTTAATTCAGAAACAACTTTTACAGTTGCTGTAGCCACAAGATTATATTGCTGACTATACTCATCTGCAACAGTAGCTACCATGGCAATTGTATAAGTTCCCAATTCAGTAAATGATGGTGTATAAAGTGAATCGGTAGATAGTAAAACAGCATTTTCTTCACCAAGTGTAAGATCGTACCATTCACGAGAAACCAATGTAACGCCTTCAGTCAGGATGTATTCCATTTGGTTACCCTGACCTGCTAACATTTCCTGAGACTCAGGTGAAATACTCAGACCAACAACTTCAATAGTTGCTACATTTTGTGTCTCAAATGAATTCGTGCCATCACTACCTATTGCAATTACAAAATAGGTTCCACTCTCACTAAACTGAGGCGAATAGTTGGCCTGATTTTCAGAACCCTCAAACATGGTCCACGGGCCAGTAGAAGAATTACTCCAATACCAGGCAAAAGAAGTCAACCCAGCGTTATCTCCGTTAACGGTTGAAAGTGCCGTACCGATAGGAGTGTCAACCCCAACGTATTGCTTAGCGTCATCAGCCAATGCAAACGCACGCGTGTCAAGTGCTTTAACCATCGTATAACCGGCAACATTATCATACCACAAGTAGGGTTCAAAATTGATGTCGTTACAAGCAATTTTGCCGGAATCAATCAATGCCTTTACAAAACTAAGTTGTTGACCTGTAAAATGAGCAACTGCTGCATCATCAATCCAAATTCGGCTGGTTGAATCATTGCCATAATGAAAACGACCAGCAACATCAGTAAAAAACTGAGCATTATCTTTCAGCACCAAAGCTCCTCCTTCAGTCATGGCGTCGCTATATGCCATCAGCAAGTTAAGAACCTTAAGAACACCATCTCCCTCTACAACCACTGTATCGGCAGCATACTCAATCCGGAAATAAGTCGAAGTATGATCCACCGTACCTGATTTAATAACAAACTTACCATCGGCATAAACGTCAGCTCTCAAATTCATAATCGAGGTATCGGGTTTGTCTACAGTAACAAGCGCGTCATAAATTTCTAACTTATAAATAGTATCATTGGAAGCGCTTGAAAAAACTGCATCATAAGGAGTACCTGCATTGAACACCAAGGCATTCTTAAAACTGGCAGCAGCTGGATCGAAATTGGCTGCATAATTAGCATCAGCACTAAAAGCCCCGGTCCACGTTAAACCTTTAGCGACAGAAGACAAACCTTCAACAACAAACAATATTTCGGTACTACGTTGAGGTACACCATCAATTGTAGCTTCAACTACCAAATAATGGTTGCCCGTTTCGGCAAATTTAGGTGCATAAGACTCCGTATTGGCCATTGGGTCGAAAGAAAGATAAGGGCCTCCTGGTGTTGTCGAATATTTCCACTCTATGTCACTATAAACACCGTCAATTTCAGCAGTTAAAGTATACAACGTGGTATCGACCCGCACAAACTGAGTATCAAAATAAGGCGTAATAGAAATTTTATCTGAACCTACATAAACCTCAACATCATCAGTCTGAACATCAACACCTTCGGCATCAACACCTTCACATCTCACAAAATACGTTCCTGGTTCTGCAAAAGATGGTGTAAATGAAGTACCGGTTTCTGCAGGAGTAAATTCCTGATAGGTCTCTTCACCTTCCATCCGATATTTCCAAACCAAACTTTGGGCATTTGCAACCCTCTCATTTATCAACAGATTAATTTCAGTACCCATTTCCCCGGCAGTAAATACCTGACGATCTGAATTTGCAATAATAAACACATCATTAGATACAGCAGAGAAAGTGGTTGTATTAGCAACAGCATCATAGGTACGAACAATAGAATAATCGCTACCTCCGTTTATCCATCCGTTATCAACATACTCCTGTGAAAAGTTACCACCAACAACCAGTTTCCCGTCTCCGGTGATGATAAACTGCCCTCCTTCTCTAGTCAAATAAAGACGGCCTAAACTTCCAACCTGAAAGGTGCCGCCTTTTATTTGCACCTGACCTCCAGCGGTAGGCGTATTACTATTTCCCATTAAAAGATTCTTTGGTATGATGAAAGTTCCACCTTCAACAATAATAAAACAATCATCAGACCCCATTCTTACAATATTATCCTTAGAACGGTGTTGAAAAGTTCCACGTTTCAGAACAATACCCGTAAAATTCCAATCGATACCACCACTATTCCCTGTAGCTAAAGTCAATGTCGTTTCATCGGTATCAAAATTGATGGTTAAAGTAGGTCTCTGGGCCTCGGTATCTGCGGTATAAATATTCAGACTGTTAAGCGCAATATCGGTTGATCCTGTAATAACGGGAGCAACCGAGTAAGATGAATCGCGAGGAATAATAACATCTTGCCCGGAAACATCACCTGCTGGATCCCAGTTATTTTCATAGGTAAAATTATCATTTTCCGCACCAGTCCAAGTCATTTGTGCGCTCAAAGGCGCCGCTAAGACCAGCGCAAAAGCCAGACCTGACAATCGGCGTAAAAGCCCAATTTGGTAAAGATTCTTTTTCATAACAAAAGTTTTAAATTAAACAAACTCACTTTATTAAAACACCCTCCATAATTATCCATAAAAAAACCAACGAAACGTCCTGTTTCCTATTTAGCAGTTTTTCTTTTCAAACAGGATTATTTCATCATGAATAAAATAAACAGGCGCCTACCCCTCTACTGAAGAGGTAGGAACCAATTTTTCTTATCCATTAGTCGTGCTCTGACCGCTTCGCCATCCTGATTGGCTCTATTCAGCTTTTCAGCTATTTTGTCAGCCAATATTGAGTTATCGCCCCGACGCAAAGCGATCCGCATTAAGTCGCCCCATCGTTCTCCTTCAAACGCCAGTTCCAGTGCAGATTCATCCAGCAATTGATCTTCAATCACTAATAATGAATCGCCAATCACTTCCCGATTAGGTAAATACACCCGGTTCCGAACGCCATTATTACGAAACCATGGTTGACGTAACATAGGCGGATTATCCGAGACTCCAGTCATACGGGCATCAAAATCATAAGGGAAAGCCAACCCTGTTTGCATCCTTAAAGTAGAGTCGGTATAATTATTGGTCGCCTCTGGATATTTACTGGGATAATTAGCTCCAATACCATTGTTCATCAACGCATAAGCAACTTTGGACTGTCCATCCCGATTGGCTGCTTCACAATAACGAAGGTGAAGTCCTCCAGCGCGCCATAGCTGCCATTGACCATCCTGCCCAGTGGTTGAGTAAGTGGCGCCATAATAGGAATTCATAATTTGTTTAAGCGCTACCGGCTGATCACCTTCCATTGTATACGATCCTGAGGCTGCATACGAATTCGGGAAATAGCCTCTAAAATCGCCCTGAAAACCGTTTCTTTGAATTTGTCCGTTCCAATTATCGATAGCGCTTTGCGATGGTTTTAAAAGATAATCGCCTTCATCAATAGAAAACAATTTTAGAAAAGGGTTGGATGAAGAGGTTCCATCGAAATACAAAACCCAGATCCATTCATTTGAATAATTGGTAGACTGAACATCCATAAACATATAAGTCCACATATTTTTGGCACTCATACGGTCATTCTCATAATATCTGACATAACCACTATTATAACGACTGGAGGTTACTCCTAGCGTTGCTGAAGCATCATAAGGCAGCTTATACAAATCGAACAAATCGTTTCCACTCAACCCTCGTTCCATAATTGTTTTAAAATAAACCGCTGCGGCATTATAATTTCCATCCCACAGATGTAATTCCCCCAAAAGATATTCCTTATCGATATACATATATTTTGTATCATAACCCGACACAGGTAACAGCAGATTCTCATCAGTATAAAGACCTTTATAAGGAATTGATTCCATTGCATTGACAAGCGTATCAATCATCGTCTCGAGTGAAAGATAATTCAAATCCTCTGAGTCTAAAATATCATCAACGGATACAATTGGCTCTGTAATGTAGGGTACCCCACCTTTTCCCTGATCGGAAAAATGCATGGAAAGCTGTAAGTAGGTCCAGCTTCGGACTGCCACCACATCTGAGTAACGCATGTAATATTCTTCACGTGACAACAGGTGTTCGTCATACATAATTCCAAAATTCTTAATTACATCATTGCAATTATTTATTAATTCGAAAAAAGGACTGGGATCAGCGTATTCACAATTCTCAGCACCATCTTCATGCATCGACAAAGCGCGCAATTCGGGAGACGCATTTTCCGTAACATCCAGCAAATCGGCTCTTAATTCATTAAGAACTATATACTGAGGCGCCAAATTACTCAGCTGTCCGTAAACACCACGAATGGCAGCATCAGCGTCATCTATTGTTTGCCAGGCGCCATCGGCCAACAAAACATCTTTAGCATCCGCTTCTAAAACATCGGTACAGGAAAATAGCCCCCAACCACCTAGCAGAAACGTAACTACTGCAATTATATAAAACTTAAACCTCTTCATGTGCTTATATTTTTATCGTGTCCTAAATTTGTGTTTAACAGTTCTTCTCTAAGGTCTATAACCCTATTTTAAGTCCCACCAAAAAAGTTCTATTCTGTGGTACCATACCCAGATCAATACCTTGCACCAAAGCACTTCCCCCAGCACTAAATTCAGGATCAAGCCCCTTATAATCGGTAAAAGTGTAAAGATTTAAACCGGTGATATAGGCCTCCATATTTTTAAACAGCGAGGTATGCAAAGGTATTTTATAACTGAGTGTAACACTCTTGAGTCTAACATAAGAACCATCTTCGATCCAACGATCAGAAAAACGGTTGTTCCCCATAGGATCACCAAAGCTTGCTTTAGGCATCTCTGTCATTTGACCCTCATACTGCCATCTGTTCAAGACCGATCTGATTTGATTATCAAAACCAGTCATTTGCTCCATGGTATATCTCATATAATTAAAAACATCACCACCATAAGAAAAACTCACCGAAGCATCCAACGATAACCTTTTGTATCTCATGGAAGACGACATTTCTCCAAACAGATCAGGTGTAGGATCTCCAATCACTTGCATATCATTTTCATCAATAACGAAATCCCCATCTCTATCCTCAAAAATCATATCACCTGCACCAAAAGGCACAATAGTACCATTATCCATCAAATTGGATAAACCCGAAGCGCTTGCTGCTTCTGATGTACTAAATACGCCCTGCGTTTTATAGCCATAAAACTGATTCAACGGTTGCCCTTCAGCGGTCAAAATATTTGCACCATAAAAAGTACTCAATCGTTTATTATGCCATAACTCATCCACATTAGTGGTAAAATTTGAGACAACTACACCCAAATCCCATTTAAAAGGCTTGTTGATAATACGGCCATTAATAAAAAAGTCCATCCCTGTTGTGGTGACACCTCCAATATTTGCATAATAGCCCTCAAAACCACTATAATAGTCACTTGTGACGTAATCAAACATATCGGTTGTTTTACTTTGATAATAATCAACCGATAAACTAAGCCGCTCTTTAAGCAGTGCCAAATCGAATCCGACATTAGTTTTGGTATTTTTCTCATACCCAAGCTCCGGGTTCCACAGATTTCCAAGAGTAGATCCCTGATATCCTAAGAAATTAATGGTATTATAATATCTTTTGGAGGTATAATTACCAATATCATCGTTACCTGTCAAACCATAACTTGCACGAATTTTAAACACATCCACCCAGTTAAGCTGATTCATAAAAGGTTCGGCTGAAACCAACCACGCACCAGATACGGAAGGGAAAATGCCAAAAACGGTATCAAACAAACTAATGCCATCGGCCTCAGCTCCAAAACGGGAATTCCCGTCGAGAGAGAGACTGGCGGTTAAAAAGTATCTCTTTTTAAAATCATAATTTGCATTAAGATACAAATTCAAATTAGACCATTCACCAATAAAACCACCCTTCTGCCGGAGTAAATAATTACCTGAACCCAAGGTGTGGATCTGGTCATTGGCCGAATTATAATCGGCTCCCCAATCTTCTTCAAGATTATTCACACTTAAGCGAGCCCCAACAACAGCCTTCAAACCATGGTTATAATTAAACCTGTTTGAATAAGTAGCTCTTAAATCATTATTTACCACCATGTGTCTTAACACACGCGTCTTCATTCTATTTTCAATAACACCTGTAGTAACGGTATCGGGAGCTACGCCTTCGCTCGGAATGAATACATTCTCACGGGTTTTATCAAACACAATACCAACAAGATTTTGAATATCAAGATTATCATTAACCTTTACATCAAAATTAAAAGAGCCCGACAAACGATAATTCATGCTGTTCTGCTCCATCCCTGATAATAAAGACACAGGGTTGCTCACACCAAACAAATCATAATCACTGTAATCAGGACTAACAATGCCTGTTTCACTTTGTTGATAGGGCTGTAAAAAAGGCGCTTTAATTCGGGCCTGATGCACCGGATCAGCAACACTTTCAAGCCCTGTACCGGTTATAGATTTTTCGATATAATAAAAACCAATATTGGAATTGAGTGTCAACCTTTTTGAAATGTTAATATCGGAATTGAAACGCAGGTTAAACCGGGAAAAGTCTGAATCATCAACCGTTCCACCCTGTTTCATGTACCCTACATTAAGGGCATACAAAGCAACGTCATCACCCCCTTTAATGACAAGCCCGTAATTACTGGAATAATTGTCTTTAAAAACTTTCTTTTGCCAATCGGTATTATTTCTATAAGTATAATAGTCTGCGGCAGTAGCATCATTCTTCAAAAACGGCATTTTAGCAACCGAATCAAGAGATAACCCTGATGAAATCAACATTTCGTTGGTATATAATCGGTATTGTTCGGCATCCATCAGAGGAAGAAGCGAGGGCATCTGTTCAATTCCCCCACTCATAGCAAAATCGATGCTGGTGGCCTGTTTATTGGCATGATTTGTACGTATGAGAATAACGCCATTCGCAGCTTTAGCACCATATATAGAAGCCGCATCCCGCAATACCGAGACGCTCTCAATATCATTTAAATCAATACCTCCTAGCGCATTTGACCGCGAACCTGGGATCATTGAAGTCCCATAGGTATTTATGTCATACATCATACCGTCAACCACCACTAAGGGTTGGTTAGAAGAATAAAGCGACGAATAACCTCTTATAAAAAGGTCAGAACCCAACCCCTTAATTCCGTTACGTTCAATTGCATTAACACCGGCCACCCGGCCATCAAAGGAAACTTCAGCAGACGAAGCCATTTGCTTTTTGAGGTCATCAAGATGGTTAACCCCAGCAACCGATTGCGTCGTATAAAGTTGTTTGATGTCAAAATAGCCCGTATTGAGTTCCTCCTGAAAAGAAAAAGAAGTCGATTCCTTTAAATATATAATTAAAGAGTCCTTTCCGGCGACAATGACATCTTTAGAATGGTATCCCACTAAATTAACCGAGACAACATCAGTTTCGCCAGTTATCTGGAGGGAAAACGCACCGTCCATATCTGTAAAAGACGAAGAGACCTCTCCGCAGGTAACTGAAGCAAAAGCAACCGGCTGTTTACTGATCATATCCAGTACGATCCCCGATACAGTTTTAACGTTTGTTGAATCGTTTTGCGCCTTGACATAACCCCTCCCGGGGATAAACAGGGCAACAAGGATAAAAAGCAATTTATAATTCATAGCAAGCATATTTTCTAGTTATTCGAGAACAGGTACTAAACGAAGATAATCAACCACGACCGCCATTTTGGCTTCTAGCGGAATTATCCGAAAAAAAGCATATTCCATATATCGATAATCGTAGTACCCAAGATCAATTTCATCATCAAGTGGATTTTCAGAATAAGGCTCGGTAGAAACAGGAATATAATATGACGTTTCATCGGATGTGTCATATACCACATCGGCGGTACCGAATCCACCTGTTGAACGAAGTTTGTTATTATTTGGTGACAACCCTGTAAAATCGCGTGTTGTTTTATCCCTTAACACGGTCACCGGCGCAATATATTGACGCAAAACTCTGGTCGTATCCGGCCACTTTGGTGAGGCATTAAAATCAGTAAAAGCCCTCATTTTCACCCTATATTTAACAGAACTTACAAGCGGCCCCATAAGTACCATCCCCTCTAAAATACCGCTACTGGATTGATTGTCAAGAATTACATCAAAACCATTCAAAGCATTTTCTTTTTCGCGAAAATAAAGACCGTCGGAACCGCCACCTGTCCGATAAAAATATGGTTTATAAAAAGAACTGGTACCAGTAAAAATAACCACCGATTGTTCGGCGTCAACCAAAACAGGCAATATTTTATGTTCTGATTTGATATGACAATCAGATACCAAATAAGTATAACCATTACTGGCTTTAAACGACTGAGTCACACTACTACGAACAAAAGGAACTTTAATATTAAAATAAGAAATCAGGGTATCAGGCACTGAAGACAAATCATAACTACCGCTGAAAACAAAATCTTTCGCAACGTTAATCCAAATTTGAGCGCTATCGCGCGATGTTGGAATCACATTTGACTCGCGATCATCAAGACGAAAATAACGTTCAAACTGATCAAAATGAGACTGAAAGACGTCATCAGAAGGAACTAAAAAAGTAAAAAGAGAATCCTCGCTTTGCAAATCAGCAACCTCTAACAAAAATTGATTCTGAATGTAAACAACAGAGTCACGGTAAATCGGTTTCCCCTGATCATCGGTTCCCAGATAACCTGAAGCCTCAGCATCAAAATAGACGAAATCCAACGAGCGTAAATATGTTATAAATTTATTGTCAGGCGCATCAGTCATCACCCAATCCCAAATTGTATTACGAAGCGCAATGGGAGAACTGACCACCTGCACAAAACCATTCTTCAACTTAACTTCTTTAGTGGTTTGAATGGACACGCCATCAATCAATGCCTTAGAAGGTTGATAATAAAACTTTTTACCATTCATCATGTACACTGAATCATCAGCGGCACCCGACCGTGATGAAAACAAACCAAAAGCAATATGATTAAGAGCAAACTGCCTTTTCTTGACCTCATTGTTTAAAACGCTTTCATCCAACAACTGCATAGCTTCATTGGTTGGAATCCAAACGGTATAAACAGTAGAAGAATCAAGCATTTGAGCGACAGAAGTACTCTTCAAAATATCATAAAACTGTGAATAATCACTCTGACTTGCAATGTAATCCGTCAAACTTAACTGATTGACCTGATCGGATACTTCGACATATTCATCCCAGGTATCCTTACAACTACCAAGCATAAGCAAAGCAGCTATGGCCACAAAAAAAGAACCCTTGCTCATATATTTTATTTTTTTTCTCATTTTAATATACTTTCAGCAATTACAATTAATTCCAGTTTATTTCTGAGGGAAATTTCCATTCAGCAAATCTTCGAGATAAACAAAAGAACCATCATTTACATTAATACGGGGCCAATTCTGATCTTCACCCTCCGGAATAAAATGAATCTGATCAAGCCACAGATAACTGCTGGCACCACCACTGATTGCTTCGAAATGCAATTTCTGCGGACCGGTTTCAGTTACAATGACTGTTCCTGCATATTGGCTCGACATACGTCCCCATCCGGAATCTCCCATCCAGTTGTTACGAATTCCCGCAGCTATACGCTCTTCAATTGTGGTTGAATCGGTTGAATACCAATCTGACGGTTTGTAAGAGTATATTTTATACCCTGAAAGATTCAATTCGCCATCGCTTGGATATAAGCGGCCTTCCTCGTCACTACCTATTGAACCTGGAGCTTTACCACAATCTATAATTTTTGTTGTCTGTTCGTCGTTAAAATAGACATAAAATTTAGGCATTCTGGACGAGCTTGGAACATTTCGTGTACAAACCCAAATTTTATAAGTTCCTTTGACTAACGTAGGTGTCGTAAATGTAACTGACTTCACCACTTCCGGACGTAAATAAATCTCAAAAATATCATTTAAAACGGTGTATCCGTAGGAGTTACCGCCACCATAAGAATAGGCAATACCCTGTGATTCAGGATCCCAAATAATATTTTCGAGTTGACCATATTCAAGCCATTGATAAAGCTTGCCATAAACACCCGGCATTTTCAAAATCTCAGTTTGCTCAGTTACTTCCCAATATACGGGGAATGGATACCTCACTTTGATAGAAAAGTCAGATTCCATAAAATGAATAACGCCGTTGGCAACTGTCTGATCTGACATTTCCCGGTTAACCTCAAAGCCTGGCTCATGAACGCCAGCAAAAGTGTCATCATTAATCAATACCGATTCTCCCTGACTTTTAACCGTTAAAACTTCTGACGGTGCAAGTGTTGAAACAACTTTGGCTGATATTAAATCAGACACGAAACGAATCTGATCAGGTAATACGTGATACGCCATATAATAATACAAACTATCCCGACCTGAGGCATCTTTTGTGGAACCATATTTAGCTTCAAGATCTTCGAAAGAAGCAATTCCATTATCCTGATACTTTTGGTCTGAAATGGCAAAAATGGTATACCAGGTTGTATCTGCATCTTCAGCCGAAGGGAGTTTATTCAATACAGTATCAAGACCTGTTACTTCCAGCGCTTTGTTAAAAAAAGAATAGTCATCCATATCCTTCAGATAATCGACCACCGATCGCTTGTCAGGTTCCACCACCTTGCTTACAACATGTATAATACCGTTGGTAACCCTAATATCTTTTTGAATGATGGGGGCTGTTTTATTAATTTTAGTTACAATTTCCCCATTTTCAAAATAAGTCCCCGTAGTAAGATACTGCCCCTGAAGCGTCGGGTACTCCATACGACCATCCACAAACGTTTCAGAGGGAATGGTATCGCGAATAACAGAAAAGCGTACAAAATCTTTCCACTCCTGATCAGAGATGTCATCAATTGAAGCCATACCCTTTTCATTCAAATAATTCGTCATCGCAGTATTGGTAGGAGCTATACAAGTATAATTCCCATAAGCTTTAAGAAAAGCAATGGTCTTTGATTTATGCAATACATCCAAAAACATTGAAAAAGAATCGGGGTTTTGCTCAAAATACTCCCCAATCAAAACTTCGTAGTTAGTTCTCTCTTCAAAATCAGGATCTTCACATCCGGTATATGCAAACATGGCAAACAGAGCTATTAGGCAGCCGGCCACTTTATAAATTGGTCTATTCATGATTTTTAAATTTGTTTCCATTCCATTCATCGTGTCATCCGAAAACTAATTGTCTCTCGCATTCCTACTTGAATAATTTATCATTCAGTTACATAAAAAGGATTCTGAATCAGCAACGGATAAGCGGCATCAATATCATCCTGAGGAATTGGCATATAATGATAATTTTCATCTTCCATTTTAGCTTGAATAGAGAGCAAACGGGTTGCAGGCGCACTCATTATCAACATATCTTTAAGAAGGCTCTTCTTGGCATAATTATCACGTTTGGCAAAACGCAAAAGGTCAAACCATCTTTTACCTTCAAAAGCAAATTCCCGTGCCCTTTCTTCCAATATATAATTTAGCAGACCATCGCGCGAAGATGGAGCACCCTGATAGGTTTGCTCAGAGGCCCTGGCACGGGATCGTATACGAGTAATAAGACTGTTGGCCTCATCAGCCCGCAGTGCATCAGCCGTCGCATCGCTACCATTTATCTGAAGCGCCAGTGCTTCGGCCTTCATCAATAATATATCAGCATATCGATAAACAATAAAATTGGATGTCGCCTGACTGGAAGCCTTTTCAATATTTTTACTCAATCCTATATACTTCCAAAGAGAATAACTTCGGGAAGAACGATAGGAGCCACGATCAGCCCTAACATCAGCACTATCCACACTGGGAAGCAACTCATCAATTGGGAAGAAGGCTTCCATAACATCAGGATTAGCTCTATAAGCCTGTGTTTCGTTAAACAAGGAATAAAAAGGGTTCAAAATATCCTGATCAAATTGCAATTCGAATATCCCCTCGATACTATTCCCTTTATGATATAAATTATAAAGCCAATTATCATCGGCAATCACCAAACTAAATTTGTTAGAACTAATGATATTTTCACAAGCCTGCTCAGCCAGCTGTGCATCACCGGCCTGATCACGCCACAAATAAAAATCGGCCATAATTGACCATATTGTGTAAATTGTAACCCGTCCTTTATCTTCAGCGTCGGTGGTGCCATACGTTGTAACAGCATATTTTTCTGCCTCTTTTAAATCAGCCTCAATCTGATCCCATAGTTCGGACTGATTCTGAACTTTAACCGCTTTCACAACCTGATCATCAGAAGTCGTAGCAGTTGTAACAAGCGGCACTTCACGATAAGTCTTATTCAACAACAGATACATCATAGCGCGAATGGTTAATGCCTCAGCTCTGTATTGATTCATTTTATCCACAGAAAGCGCCCCATCGATGGCTTCCACATTTGCAGCATTTTCAAGCACCTGATTACAATAATTAATGGTGCGATAAATAGAATTCCATTTCGCAAATCCATTATCAGATCTCAAATCCCCCTGATAAATCATCATATAATCATTCACCAAAGTATTATAATAAGTAATCATATCTGCTCTTATCTCGCCCCACAACAACATTAACTCGGGAACAGAATAGCCTCCACTGACATTATTTCCCAGCATAGAAGCATAAATACCCATAGTTGCTGATTTAAGATCCTTCTCCGACTGCCAAAAATCCTCCACAATAATGCCGTCATCCGGTTCAAGGAATAACCAATCCTCACATGAAGTAGATACTACACTCATTATGAGAGCAATAAAAACAACTTTTATATTAAAATTTCTTTTCATGTTCCAAATATTTAAAATCAATGATCGCTTCAAGTTATTCCATTTAAAAAGTTACAGCAAGATTAAAGGTAAACTCCCGAGACCGGGGCGTATTCGAATAGTCATATCCAACCGTATAAATGGTACCATCTTTTGAATTTATGCTAATATCAGGATCCTGTCCGCTATAATTTGTTAAAGTGAAAAGATTATTAACCGTTGCAGACATACGCATAGTTTGAAGTCCTAAATTATTTACAAAAGTACGGGGGAAACGATACGTCAGCGTAATATACTTCAAGCGCATAAAACTGCCATCTTCCACAAATCGGTCCGAGCCCAGATAATTATAGCCTTTACCCATTAGAGCTCTCGGAATATCGGTTTGATCTCCCGGTCTACGCCACCGCCGTTCTACAGAAGCCAACTGATTATCAAAATTAAACATTGCTTCGCCTTTCATCTTCGTCATATTGATAACATCGTTGCCAACACGGAAGTGAAAGAAATAATTAAACGACCAGTTTTTATACTTTATTAAAGACCCGAAACCACCAAAGAAGTCGGGATTTGCATTTCCCAGATACACTATATCACTGGCATTGATATTCCCATCATGATTAATATCCTCATACCTGGCATCTCCCAATTCAAAATAATAGCGGGCATTATCATAATCATACACCATTGGGACAGCATTCCCATTAGGATCCGCAATTTGATTTCCATCAACATCACGGGCAATCAACTGGCTTTCATCGGTATAAACGCCTTTATAGCGATAACCATAGAAAGATCCCACTGGGTTATCAATCTGAACAATATTTTTATACTCTCCGTTACCGATTGTTTCGTTACGTTCAAGCGCAAAATTGTCCGAAACCGAACGTAATACATTATAATTACGTGCAATATTAAAATCAAAAGTCATCATCCAATCCTTCTTTTTGATCGGAATAGTACGAATAGAAAAGTCCCATCCAAGGTTATCCATCGTTCCCAGATTTGTATATCGCAACTGAGAAAATCCTGTCGTTGAATTCACCACTGTTTTCTCAGCAAACATGTCTTTTGTCCGCTTTTGATAATAGTCGAAGTCAAAACTAAGACGCCCATCAAACATCTCTGTGGTAATCCCGTAGTTAGTTTCAATAAGCGTTTCCCATTTAAGATTTTTCAACTGAAGATCGGTAGTATAAATAGCGCTGTTACCCAGATAATTCCAATCGAAAGAGCCAATATTACTAAAAAACAGACCTTCATATTTAGGTGAATTACCATTCTGACCATAACTAAACCTAAGTCGTAAGTCATTAAGCTTGGTTGCCGACAGTAAAAAATTCTCTTTAGAAAGTCGCCAGGCTAAGGACATCCCCGGAAATAACCCAAATCGGTTGTTATCATCGAATTTTGAGTTTCCTTCATAGCGGGCGCTAAATGCCATAATATACTTGTCGCGAAGAATGTAATTAATCATAGCCGTTGATCCAAGGCTACGACCGTGCCAAGGACCTGATTCAGGGCCTACACCTGACTCATTCACTTTTGAATCATTAGATGGATCCTGCTGAACCGACGAAACCGAATTAGAAGTCCATATCTTATAATAGTCCCCAATGTTTTCGTTAGTCGTAAAATTTAAAGCGGCATATATCTGATGTATGTTGTTAAACGTTTTATTGTAGTTCAACATATTATTGGTATAGATGTAATACGAATCATCATCCTTATCGTACGCTTTATTCACCCATTGATTGGTCCACTCTTTTCCTGAGGCAGTCTGGGGTAGAAAACGATTGATTTTGTTGGTTACAACATCAAAAGACAAGTCCAGGGTATATCTAAGTCCAGGGATAATATCATAATAGAGAGAATATTTTGTGGTTATCCGATCGTTGGTTGTTTTGTTTACCCCATCAGTTGCCATCGCCACCGGATTATATGTGGTTGGAAAGGTTCCCTGAGAGTTGCTTAATGGCGAAAAAAAGTTATCTGTTTTGTTGCCATAAGCATCATATTCATAAATGCTCATGTTTGGCATTTTTTTATAAGCAATACTTCTTACATCGGTTCCTTTATTACTACGTATTACGTTATCATCGGTAAAAGTCCCATTGGTCACCCCATGAGCCACAGAAAAGTCAGCACGCATCTTCAGCTTGTCGGAAATGATATAGTCCAAATTCAAACGAGCCGATAAACGATTCATATCGGTGCCTAAAGTTGTCCCCTGCTGATCCTGATAGTTCGCTGAAAAACGATAAAAAGCCTTCTGTCCACCCCCCGTGATTGAAAAATCATGATTATTCACGTAACCATTGCGCGACACGGCACTCATCCAATCTGTGTTAGCACCATAATTATAGAAATAATAAGGTTCATCAGACGAGTTGGAAAACTCTTTAAAATTGGCCGTATTAATAGGAACACCGAAAGAATTATAATAAGCTTCCTGTATCATATTTGAATATTGGGCTCCACTTAGTAATGGGACATGCCCCGGATCGAAAGTGTAAGTACCACGATATGTATAGCTTACCACCGGCTTTCTTGAACTGGTACCACGTTTGGTAGTAATAAGCAAAACCCCGTTTGCGGCTTTGGTTCCCCACATGGCTGTGGCGGCGGCATCCTTAAGCACAGTTATTTCTTTAATATCGTCAACCGGGATATTCAACATTTGTGAATAGCCTTCTTCATTCGCGGTCCCGAAATTAAAATCGGATGAAACATTTACTTCATAAGGAATATTATCTACCACAATCAGAGGAGTTGAGTTTGCAGTCAAAGTACTGACCCCCCGAATCCGAATGGACATTCCGGCCCCTGGATCCCCTGAATTAGATGCGATATCAACACCAGCCAAACGGCCCTGTAGAGCATCATCAATACTTGAAGCCTGTAAGTCTTCAAAATTATCGGCCGAAATTTTAGAGATCGGGATAGCCAAATCACGATCAGGGACAGTCATAACCCCCGTGTTGGTTCTACGTTGCCCCACAATTTCGGCACCTGCCAGTTGAACAACACTTTCACTAAGTTTGGCATTAATAACTGATTTGCCAGCAATATCAACAACCAAATCAATGTAACCAATGCTCGAAAACTGTAATTTGTTATCGGTACTACTAATTTCCATCAAATAGTCACCATCAAGATTAGTCACAGTTCCATTTATCAAACGATTGTTCTTATCTAATTCGGCCACAGTAACACCAATAACCCCTTGGGGCTCTAACTCACTGGTTACTTTACCTCTGATGATGGCACGCTGCTGGGCTGTTGCAACAGAAGTGACAAACAATACGAATATTAGCAATGCCGATTTGAGTATTTTAAACATAAAATCCATCATTAAATTCTCTAATTAATATCCTCTACAAGATTCAGATAATATTATTCCTGAACTCTGTAATCCAAATAATTATCTATAACATGAACGATACAACGATTTCCCAAAATATTATAGGTAGATGTACTTGAAACATTCACATTAGCCGTTCGTCCTTTCCAATCCGTAACAGTAAGTGTCCCCGGACTTCCTTTAACAGCATTAATAGTGATCGTGGCGAATGTTCCGTCTTCTTTTTTCAAATAAGTGGCATAGTTGCCGCCTGCATTTTCGCCTACCGGAACATTTCCCCGAATGATATGATACTTGGCAAATCGTTCAATAATTTGATTATGCTCTCCAATAACATTCGGATCACCATTTGGAGCAAAACTGGCAATAGGCAATAAAACACCATCACTAACAGCGGCGTCCATAGCCGGGTCATTTGGCAGAAACATGGTAATAACATTCGTATTTGTAATATCCTTTATAGTTTTATCATCCACATCATAAGCGGTCCCGGAAATGGGAGTGCTAACTCCGTCATCGTTAACATAAGTCGCTTTTGCAGCTTTCTCAAGATAAGATAGCAGTTTAGAGGCTCTGTTATTAACATTTGAAAATGAACTAACTCTTAACAATTCGCCGAGATTACCTGTGGAGAACAAAATGGGAGAAGATAATTCATACGATTGACCATTAACAGCACCACTCTCAACGACATTTTCAATTGAAGGCCGTTTACTAACCGGATTTCCAGACGCATAAATAACGCCGTGGTCATATTTCAGATACTCTTCTCCATAAGTCAAAACAACACCTGTGGAATTCTCAACATTAAAGCCATCCTCAGCCATCCCATTACTAACTAGAATCAGATGCAAATTCACAAAACGCTGTAAAGCCTGCGAAGCACTACTACCTAGTTCCGGACGATTAGGATCATCGGTGAATTCCCATGAACCAGAAGCCGCATTATAATTAAAACCAGCTTCAGTGAACTGATCATTTGAAACAAGAAATAAGACCAGTTTATTCCCTGTATTTTTTAATAATCCTTCCAATTCAGGCGCCACGTCACTCATGGCCTGATACATCATGGTATAATTTGGATTCAGAAGAATATCTCCCAGTACCGTTTCAAACGCATTGGTTGCCTGCACTTTGTTGACGACATAAAAAATACCATTACTTCCCATTTGAGCTCTAACAACATCACCTCCTACACCAGGAGCTGAGCCAGCGTTAAACCGCGCTGTCTCACCATAATAATTTTGCGTCTTATCAAATTTAGTTGGCCAAACAGTAGTACGAAACAAATGCGCATTGACAAACTCACTAATGACAAACGAAGGCATTTCGTCCAGGTTATTATAACCAAACTTAAAAAACTTATCACTAAAAAACTGATTAACAGCGTCATCTGTTGGCGCAAAAAGCGTAAACCCATCTTTATAAGCGTCCATTTGCTCGGCCTGAGAAGCTCCACTCCTATACAGAAAGTTCTCGCAGTTCAATGAAAAAACTAAAGGAGAGTATCCTTTAATATAAATATCTCTAGACAAACCTGTGGCCTGCTCATAGGTCAACTCCAGCGCATCAGATGCATCCTGATAATCAGCCATATAACGTTCTAAAATATTATAGAACACTTGACACTCTTCAGCATTTTCGAGGCATTGATCCAAATTATCCAATGGTAAAATAACTTTATCTACCACATGAATAATTCCATTCGCCCCCCAAATATCTCGTTGACTTACATTCGCACCGGCCACGTTAAAATCTGAAAGCTCAACATTAGGATATAAATAATTGTAATCATCCTGAGTAATCCCTTCAGCAGCCATAAAAGCATCGGTAAAAAAAGGAATATGCTTTCTGTTATGAAGTTCATAATAATAGACCCAACCAGAACCTGGGATATCCCTAACGGAATTTACATCTACCAGATTATAATCTTTTTCGACCCAGGCATTATTCTCTTTCACCCATACTTTTTTCTCATAAACACCACGTGTATAATAGCTTTGGCGTTTAAAAGCAATATCAGGAATTATTTCATCGCCAACATTCCCCCTATAATCATCAATGGTGTCCTTAGAAGCAGGAACTACAGCCAATGAATAAGAAACAATATCCTTAGCCAAGGATTCGTTGATCTCATCAATAGAACCAAATCCATTATCCGAAAGGAACTGGGAAAAAGCTTCGTCATCAGGAGCGAACACGGTAAAGTAGCCGGAGCCTTTCAAAACTGATGCGTAACCAGATTTTTCAACACATGTCAAATAATTTTTAAAAGTTCCCATCTCATCAAGCGTCTGATAAATGGGTTCTCCAAGCCAACTGGGGCTCGAAAAATAATCATCGTCATTCTCGCAGGCAACCAGTGCCAAAATCGAGAAAAACAACAAAATTGCTCCTCTTAAAAAAGAAAAAACTCTCCTCATAACTATATATTATTAATATTTACGTGCAAAACAGTCATTACTTAAGATAAATCATTTTTGGTCTCAAAAAACATGTATAAACAAATATCTTCATGCAACAGAAACCCATCATCTTGAGTCAAATTCACAGCAATTACAAATGCTACAAAAGCCTTTTTTTAATCCATTGTAAAATTCATACATTTTTTAACTGCATGCAATACACAAAATGGCAATAATTTTACATTTTTTGACACTTCTACTATCTTCATCAAACAAAAACACATACATAAAGAACCCTAAAAACAACTAAACATATAGCAATCAGGAATTTAATATTTAGTTAAAAAAATGCAAATTATCACTACAATAAATATAGATACACAACATTTATTAAATAAAAGTCAAGAAAAAAACATCAAATATGTCATTAACATTAAAATAAAGAACAACAAACGGACAACTCCCGTCATCATACACAACCTGTATATACATACAATTCTTAAAAGCAAACAGATGCCAATTCCATCTTCAAAAAACAATAACACACTAACTTATCCTTGCATGAAAAGCCCTGATTGTGCGTTATGCTAGTCCTAAGAAAGGTTATGTGACATTGTAAACTCAATTTTTCCGGAATTTCCAAATCGTTAATTTGAATATTCCTTGATCAAATATTCAAGATTTCTGGCTGGCATTCACTAAACTAGCGACCTGAATAACTTCGCTAGATTTACAATCAATAATTAACTATAAATCAAAAACTTCACCAAACAACAAATCTAATTTTCACTAAAATACCCGTTTTTTTCTAAAATTGATTTCTCCCCGTTATTATTCTCTATAACAAGTACACCTGTCACCTCACTGCCATTGCGAATTGTCTTTTCATTAATCATCATTCGCTGTTGCGGGCCGCGATTTTTATTGATATTCCACATAAAATCACCTGAAGCATCCATATAGATACGCTTTAAAGTTAAAGTCATCTTGTTACCTACAATATTACCAACAAGATAATCCTCAGTATTAACCACTTCGCGCCCCCATGAGGAACCGTGAACAATTTGCCAGATACCATCCGACTCATGAACCGTGACATCATGAAACTCTCCCACCAAAATAGCATCTACACCATGCTTCTTCATAGTCCTGTAAAAATCGGTATCCTGCCCCCCTTCGAGCATCAAACTACTTGATGAACGAGCCTTTATTTCGCCCCATATTCCAACATGACACTGTACTATTTTAAACTTAGCATCGTTGTTTTCTGTCAAAACTCTATCAAACCATGCTAATTGCTCACCTACTACCTGGATACGCATTGAATCATTAACCAAATCAAAAGGATCAACTGTGATAACCAACAAATCACCCTGACGGACAAAATAGCTCAATCCTTTAAAATTGTCAGGTCCATTTTGTGGCATCTGCAACATTTTGTTATAAACATCACGATAAGATGGAATTAATTGACGCTTAAATGCCGGCCAGGGGTCATCACCCATTTCATGGTCGCCTACAGCGGTATAAAACTTCAGCCCATGCTGTTGCATACGTCTCACCCAACCACCATAGTACACGGCTCCCAAATGCTCTACCGATTCAGGACTATCCCACCAGTGACCATTAACCAAATCGCCACAAACCAAAACAAAATCGGGATTTTCATTATTCACTTGTTCTAAGAAATAATCAATCGCCTCTTCATAATCGGGCCACGGATTAGGAATATCAAAATTGAAAAAATCTGGAAAGCTGACAAACGTAACAGCCTTCACCTCTGTTTTTTTTTCGTTGGTGCAACCTGTAATTAAGGCTCCTAAAACCAACATTGTTAATAAATACGCTTTCATATGTTTAAATTTATCTTTCAATGGTCATATGGAACTCTCGATGAATTTTAATCATTCTCCTGTGTGTATTTTAGAATGCTAAAATTCATGTTCGTTTCATATGTTTATAATTTAATTTTTAAGTTCATATGAAACTCGCCAACATAATCATCTTCCTTTGTGTGAATCAAAGATCAGGGAAGCTGAATCTTACTCATGCTCGTTTCATATGGAACTCTATTATAATTGTATTGATGAATTAAAAATCCAGGTTTATTCGTCAATAAAATAGTCGCTCAAATTAAGTTTCTTTCATCTAACCCGACCTTGGAATCATACAAACCCCAACTATTACGCCTCTTAAAACACTTCAAAAACTGTAATAAACTAAAACTTCATTTTTAGAAGATGACTGAATCAGCATTTTCCTTCTAAACCAAATACATTGAAACAAAACAAGATTAATTGCTCATATTAAGATCATCATCCCGGGTAGTTATTTTTTAATAATTACTGTTTTTTTTAACAGTTCAAAAGGTCACAAATAAAAACTGGTCAAAACCAAATAATAAGCTCTGACCAGCCTTTTTATATTAAAAAACTATGAAAGAAACTTTTTCCTTAAATCTTCAATTTCCTTATCTCCAATTGGAACCATTGTACCAACAGAAGCGCCCATAACCATTGATTTTGCAGAAAACTCTGCGACTTCAAGCCGGTCAAATGTTTGCAAAAGCTTATCGCCGGTTACCACAACTGAATCATTCTCGACAATCACAACAGGGGTATCTTTATCAATGATATCAACAATTTCATTTCTGTCACGGAAATGAGAACCAAATGGCATATTTGGCACATCCTGAAGAAAAATCCAACTCTCCGGAATCGTACGAACATCAAATTTTACACCTGTAACCCCATAAGCCATCAAGTAAGGCGACTGAGTCAAAATGATTGAATTAACTTCCGGATTTTTCTTATAAATCTCCTGATGCAGCCATGTAGATCGACTGGGTAATTTCCCCTTCTCTCGCTGTCCATCCTTAATCAAGACAATATCTTCAGGTGAAATATCCCATCGGGATTCATTAGTAGGTGTAATCAAAAAATCATTGCCACGCCAACGATGCGATACCGTTCCGTATGAACTGATCATTAAACCTTGCTGACAGGCTCTGCGAACAATTTTTGTAATATCAGCCCGAATAGCTCTCTCTTCGCTGTCATGCATCTCAGCAGTAAACTCAGGCAATAAGCGAGGTATCTGATCTTCGAAAGCATCAATCTGATCATCCGACAAACGACGACTCTCACCAATTGTTTTAGCATTAATAATAGTACGAGCGCAAAGCTCCAATGTCTCAAAACGCTGAAAAGCATCACTCAGATCACTGCCACCGAGAACAGTACCATGATTCTCCATAATAACGGCTTTGAAACCTTTGGCAAACTCTTTGGCAATCACAGCGCCCAACTCATCGCTTCCTGGCAAAGCATAAGGTGCGTACCCAATAGGGCCGCATACATTTTTGGCCTGAGGAATTACGTTGGTATCGGGAATAGCACGAGCTATACTAAAAGAAACCAATGCTGGCGGATGGGCATGAATTACAGCTTTTAATTCGGGACGCATCTCGAATATGGCTTTGTGAAAAGGATACTCCGAAGATGGTGTATGCGGCCCCACTATCTCGCCATCCTTCTTAACACACATAATATCCCGGGCACGCAAATTTCCTTTATCAACGCCTGAAGGTGTAATCCAAATATTTCCGCTTTCGTCAATTATCGAAATATTCCCTCCCGAAGTGGTCGTCATTCCACGTCTGTAAATCCTATCGATGACCATTACAATCTGGTCCCGCGGATGCATCATCTCTACATCTAGATTCTTCATATATATAAATTAATTATCGTCCTCACTAATAAAAAAAAGCCCAATTTCCATAACCTGAGTCTTTCTACCTAGTCCAACATACCAATTAGGCTTGCACTCAAAATACTCATTTACGAGATACTCATATTCATCAAGTTGCGCAAGTCCTGAATCTGAACTTTCCAGCTTAAAATTTTAATTTTAGAAACACTAACGAATACAGCCTTACGACTATTGTTCAAAATCCTCCAACTCTTCAAACCCAACCACATTTTCATGAATATAGCGTTCTCCCGAAATGGTATCGACGCGAACACCTTTAAGCACCACATTTTCCACAGGCAATGCTTCCTGTGCTAGAATACGTGAAACAAATTTAGCTCCCGACGATGTCACATTTGTTAAAAAGACATTAGAAATAGGCGTTAGCCGTCGTTCATAGGTTGGAACCAAATCTCGCCACTGATATAAAACATCTGTCTCAATTCCCAATACGCCCTTGTCTATTTTACCTGATTTTATGTCATTTACAAATATATTTTTCACATAACCACCACGTCGTTCATTGGTTTTAATAAAAACCAAATGATTCAGCTTAGCACCGTCAACAACTTCACAATTTGTCATATATATATTTTCAACACCGCCAGACAACTCACTGCCGATGGCTAAAAGCTGATGCCCGTTTTTGACCAGGCAATTTCGTATCACAATATTTTCAGCAGGGCTATTCAATCTCCAGGCGTCCTGATTACGTCCTGACTTAACAGCAATGGCATCATCCCCCTGATCAAAAACACAATCTTCGATTAACACATTACGACTCATTTCCGGGTCGACACCATCGTTATTATGACCATGCGCAAAAACATTCACATCTCTAATAACAACGTTATTACAGATGTAAGGATGAATAACCCAAAATGGACTATTCTCGATGGAAACGCCTTGCAATAAAACATTTTCACACCGATTGAATTGTATAAACTGGGGTCGAAAGTTCGCGTCAGAACCCACCATCTGACGTTTATCTACCGGTACATTTTTGGCCGCCATATTATATAACTTTTTCAGCCCTGCCATATGTGCCTCAGGTCGGGGAAACCATGTGCGCCATATATCCATTTTAGCTTTAAGCAAGCCCTTACCAGTTATTGCGATATTCTTACATCCGTAGGCATAAATAAGAGGTGAATAATTATAACACTCCATTCCTTCCCACGTTGTATAAACCATCGGCAAATAATCCTCTGGATTTTCTGAAAAAAGCAAAACAGCTTCCTCTTCAAGATGAAGATTAACATTACTTCTAAAATGAATCGCGCCTGTGAGCCATTCCCCTTCAGGAATAATCACAACACCGCCGTTTTTAGAAGCGCGTTTCATAGCCTCCGCAATAGCCTTTGTTGTTTTGTCTATGTTGCCTTTTTCAGCCCCAAAATCTGTAATCTCAAACCTTCTGCAATCCGAGAAATCGGGAACTGATAATGCCGCCATTTCAAACGGGGCCTCCACAACAATCTCCTTAACCAAAACCTTATTTTTTGAGACATCACAAGCAGACATCAAAAAAAAGATCAACCCGACTGATAAAAATAATAATCTCATAATTCCATGTTTTAATTAGTGCTCGCAGTATAAGTTCAACTTCTGCGTTATGCTTGTCTCCAAAATAGTCATTTACCATAATAAACTCAAACTTTGCAGACTTCGCACGCGTTGAATTTGAACAATTCTTATCAAACGCTAGATTTTTTTTTGCAGATACTAATTATTGATTCAATCCCAAATTTATGGCCGAACGAACGCCAGGAAAAACTTTGTCCGCAATTACCATCGCAGCACCAAGCGCACTTGCATTATCAATTTCGGTCGTTAAAACTTCACATTGGGAAAAGAAAAAACGCATCAACTTAACAAACATCACATTACGGGAAAAGCCGCCTGATATAAAAATCTTTTTCACAACGCCTTGAGTACCCAACACAAGCCGCACAGAAGAGACCGTCAATAGTGTCAAATCATACATTAGCTGATGATAGGCCGTCTCAAAGTCCGGAAATAAAGACAAATCTATAGTCGTGTCAACATCCCCTTCTGGAATTCCATTCGCAAAAAAAGAAGGCCACTCACACCGTTGCGAAATGAGATCATGAAGCAACTCATCATTAGCAGTCACCGACTTATAACTATTCTCAGAAACATTAAACCAAGCTGTTAACCTTTCTATATTAACATCGTGAATATGGCCCATAAAAAGACGGGACGACTTAACGGACTGCTGGTTTGCACTTAAATAACACAACGAATCGTGCTCTAGTTCATCGGCAGTAAGAGGCTCATGATTAAAAGGATTCATATTTATGCACCAGGTACCTGTACTGATAAGCAAAAAAGGCTCTTTTACTTCTTTAAGATATGGCACCAAAGAGGCCGAACTGTCATGAATTCCCACGCCGCATTTCACCGATCGTCCGCCAATAACAACTTCTGTTACCGTATCATTTTTAACCGGTTCAGGTAATTTTACGCCATAATCTCCAACCCAGTCATGATATCTCATTTCGTCAAAATTCCACAAAAAAGTATGACAACCAATGGAAGTTAATTCCGAAACATATTTATTGGAAATACGTGATGCCAAATACTGCGGAAAATGAAGTAAATAACGAGTCTGATCAAATATCTTCCGGTGCTCCTGCTTCATCCATAAAATCTGAATACCCGAATTAAGCATGACTCCGAGAGATGGACTGGCAGTACAACGACAAAATTCAGTTTTACCACCATACGCCTCAAACAACTGGTTTTGATACTTTTCATCAATAGGTTTCAGATAATCATACAAAGGCGTCAGGCGCCGACCATCGGCATCAACCCAAACCAGCGTTGCACCGTATGTAGAAAAATTAACACCTTCCAGCTGATAACCATCATGTGCCAGCATTTCCAGAGAAGTGCTAATCCATTGTTCAATGCGATCAATATCATCGCAATCCACGCCGTCGTCATCGGTTGTTACCAAAAATTTCTCTTCCGATTGCCGGACCAACTTCAGCTCCTCATTAAACAAAAGAATTTTTTTATTTGTCTTCCCTATATCAAAAACGGCAATTACCTTTTCCATCAATCTATTTCTATACAAAAAGAACCCCGGAATGATTCCACAGTTAACATCCCGGGGCTAAAACTTGAATTCACCCTATCGTTTTTTCAAAACGGCTTTCTCATATTGCTGAATTTCGGCCACATAATCTTCGCCAGCAGAAACCCCATTAACAAGGCAATAATAATCCCAGACAGCCCCAAAAGCTCTGGTTTTCAAAACCTCAAGATAAGCCAGACGTTCAAAATACTGGCCCCTTTCCTCCATAGCCAACATTGTTTTTGTAGGCTCAAGCATTGCAATCAAAAAAGCCTGCTGGGTAGCCCTCGCGCCCACCACATAAGCACCTATACGATTAATGGAACCATCGAAAAAGTCAAGACCAATTTTAACCCTATCCAGAAAATTATTACGCACAATTTCAGAAGCAATCATCTTAACCTCGTCATTTAAAGTTACAACATGATCAGAATCCCAACGAATAGGACGTGTAACATGCAACAAGACTTTATCAACAAACTGTAAACAAGACGAAATCTTATCACCCACCTGTTCGCTAAGATGGAAATGTCCATTATCCAAACAAATCAATTTATGATTTGCAACTGCATAGGCCAAATAAAAATCGTGTGAACCAACTGTCATAGCCTCAGCGCCGATACCAAACAATTTGCTTTCAACAGCGTCAAGCATATATTCCTCAGGATAATCAACAGCATATACCTCATCAAGAGATTTCTTAAGAAGAGAACGATAACCATTTCTATCGATAGGTTCATCTTTTGAGCCATCAGGAATCCAGGTATTCATAACACAAGGGGTTCCTAATTGACGGCCCATCTCGGCAGAAATGACACGACAACGTTTAACATGTTCAACCCAAAACTTACGAATAGACTCATCTTTGCTGGAGAGTGTGAATCCGGAGTCGGCTTTGGGATGAGAAAAACAAGTAGGATTAAAATCCAAACCCAACCCACGTTCTTTAGCCCAATCAATCCAACCTTGAAAATGTTTTATCTCTATCTGGTCACGGTCAACAAACTCGCCTCCAAACTCACCATATATAGCATGCAAATTAAGACGCTGTTTTCCAGGCAGAAGCGACAGAACTTTATCAAGGTCGGCCCTCATTTGCTCTATGCTTTTTGCCTTTCCAGGATAATTCCCGGTCACCTGTATGCCACCCCCTCCGAGTTCTGCATCCGGTCGCTCAAAACCACCCACGTCATCGGTTTGCCAGCAATGCAAACTAATCTGCACCTTATTCATCTGTTCAATGACAGCATCTGTATCAACGCCGAGAGCAGCGTATTGAATTTTGGCCAATTCATAAGCCTTTTCAATCAAACTTTTCTTATCCATAAAAATAATATTTTAATAATTTGAAACCCCGTCACAATTTTATCAGGTTAATGAATTTCCAATTCCAACCACAATAACTGAAACAAGTATTAATGCAATACCAACTGTAATTGTCGAAACGGTTTTACGGGAAGTACCTTTCCATTCCTTGTTATAAATACCCCAAAGGTTGGCCGTTAGTATTATGGTAGAAGTATGTAAAATCCAGGAGCTGGCGCCATTACCCAGCTTACTCTCGCCCATACCATAAAAGAAGAACTGAAGAAACCACAAAGTCCCGGCTAAGGCCGAGAACAAATAATTGCGTAATAACGGGGTCTTCTTACTAACATATTCTTTATAACTTCTATTTTTTAGACTAAGGAAAAAACACCAAATCAGGTTGGTAGTAAGTCCGCCCCACAGAATAACCACAAAAGTGACATTATTGGCAAACAAACGACTGGAACCTTCAAATAATTGATCAGGAATCAGAGCGGCTTGAGCTGACAAAGTCTTCCCGGCCTCAATTCCATAATTAAAAAACGCGCTGAGGACACCCGAAAAAACAGCGATTATTAAACCCTTAACAAGCGCAAATTCCTTTACACTAGCTGATTTTTGTTCATCGGTCAATTCCTTTTCCTTCAGCAAGCCAGCTTTCCCGGTCAATGCAATACCTGTAAGACAAACAGCCACACCACCAAGGACCACTAATCCTCCGGTAGAATTGACCATATCCGTAAACGTCTCTTTCCCGGCCACATCCATAATATCGTAATAAATAGGAGGCACCAAAGCACCAAAAGCGGCTGTTACACTAAGAATAACGGAGTTTCCAAGCGACATCCCGAGATAACGAACGCCTAATCCATACATTAAACCACCTATGCCCCACATTAAACCTAAAAAGTAAACCAGTCCTAATATTTGTCCTGACGCGGCGCTAAGAATCTCAACGAAACCCGGTATCGTCAGATAGGCAGCAAGTGGTGGCACAATCAACCACGAAAACAAACCGCCCAGTAACCAATAGGTTTCCCAAGACCATTGTTTCACCTTATTATAAGGCATATAAAAACTACCGGATGCAAAGCCTCCTATTGAGTGAAACAGTACTCCTAATAATACTTGCATAAAAAATATTTTAATTCAATTGATATAAGATTTTATTTAAAGGCTTTTGTTCTCATTATAATAGATCAAAATTAGGTTCAATTAACCTATTGAGCAATACACATTGTGGCACTCTTTTTACATTTTTTGACACAAATAAAGAATTGAATATTAATTAGTACCCATTCAGGGAGTCAGAAGTCTGAGCTAAAAAGTTCTAATTCAAGGTTTGCGAAGCTTAAAAAATATAGATTACTATCGTAAATAACCTTTTTAAAGGCGAGAATAACTAAAAAAGGGGGAGAGTCTTGCTGACACTAATTTCATCAGACTTTCAAAACATGAAGTAAATAACACTTCTTTCAAACAAAAAGCATTATAGTCTTAATCCAGGCATCAAACATTACATCAATAAAAGACTCATTATCACTAATAACGGCACACAAAAAGTGGACCGGGGTTTAAAAGCCCCGGCCCACTCTATATATATATCAAAAAAACTCTCAATTCAGGACATTAATCCCAATATCACAAGCTCTATACCGATAACAGGTGTCCCTTCTTCAGAATAATATCTTCAGCCTCAAGATTCCACAAACCCTTGTTCTTTTTGCAGGCCTCATGCAATTCGGCAAAAATCGAATTTGTTTTTCCTTTTTCTTGGAATTCAGAAATTGCTGTCAAAGGAAGATTAATATGCGTATAAATAAGCTTTTTGCCCCCGGGTATTTCAGGTAGTCTTAACGTGGTATCTATAACAGCATCCAGCCCCCCGATATGTGTCACCAAACCTGCAGGATCCAGGCCTTTGCTCATAAGTTTAAGCGCCTCTTTCATGTCGTCGGTATTGCCACCACTGGTCCCAACAATATGAGTGAACTCATAATGTACCTTATAAAAATTCAGCGGTGCCGTAAAATCAGAATTTCCCGGACCGGCAAAAAAGTTAAGACAGCCATCAAAGGCCAGTATTTCATCAGCCTGTTGTACTATTGGCACAACTGGAGCAAAAACAAACACATCATCATAACCATAACCGCCAGTTAAAGCTTTCAACGCTTTGCCGGGATTCGCCATTTCTTTTGTATTGACATACCTGAGATCAATTCCTTGCGACTTGGCAAATTCAACGGTATAAAGGCTGGCTGCTCTATCTAATCGCGTTTGATCAATGTCGGTTACAACCACCAAAGATGGCTTTCGGTCTTCACGATGCAACACATAATTAATAGCTGCCAATCCCATAGGCCCCACACCAGCCAAAATAGCCATCTTCCCATCTTCTACAATTTCCATCTTATGAACATACGACCCCGGTGTTGTGTGATAATTGGCATGCATAGCACCTATAACGCATGAAAGCGGCTCCGACAACGAGGCCGGATAAAATCCCGGGCCATCGTATGGAAGCAAACAGCCCAATTCCATCACCTCGTTAGGAATAATAACGTAAGTGGCATCGCCACCAATGTATTGGTAACTATAGCCCGGCGCACTCAATACGCCTACCGGACCAGTTTCATAGTTTAATGCCGGTTGAATAGAAAACTTATCGCCGGCCGAAAACTGACCAGCCCACTTAGCTCCCACTTCCACCAACTCTCCGGCAAACTCATGCCCTATTATAACAGGGTTTAAGGCTGCATCAACGGGGATACGTTTATGCTCAGTACCCTGTGATGCCGCTTTATATGACGACATACAAATACTGTCGCTAACGACTTTGGCCAATATTTCATTTTCCTTGATTGGAGGCAATTCAAACTCCTCCATCCGAAGGTCCTTCTTCCCATACAAACGTATTGCTTTTGTCTTCATCATAATTCTTTATTATATAAAACAAAAAACGGCATTCCGATGGTCTCAGCCAATCTCTTCAACCCATACTATATTCAACATTCCCCTCCGTCAAATTGAAAAAAGCTTTGCTCGCATCCACCTTCAAACCATTCTGTAATCCTTAACGAAACATACCTCCTGTATCATTATTATCCAAAATACAGTGCCAACACCTCATCGAAGCTATTCTAATTCAACATAATCTGCCCCCCCGTAACAGGCAAAGCCTGACCGGTTTCAAATTCCTGATCAATGAGGTACATCACACCCTTCACCACATCCTTAACTGTACAGCCTCTTTTTATGGGCGTTTGGTTTAGATAAAACCGCTTAACCTCATCAATTGTTTTAGCACCAGGCACCTTTCCGGCTCGCAGGTACTGAACAAAAAGACCATTTTCCGGGTCACTCCATAAAGGTCCATCGTAAAAATTACCCGGACAAACACTATTCACTTTAATTCTGTCAGGCGCCAATTCGAGAGCAAACGACTGCGTCAAACCGATACCCCCAAACTTTCCTCCGGCATAAGCAAAATTCTTTTTACTACCATTCAAACCACTTTTACTATTTATTTGAATCACATCGGCCATATAGTCCTGTTTATACATGGTTTGTAATCTCATCACTTTCGACACGACTTTAACGCAATAAAAATAGGCATTGTAATTAATCTTCGTGACCAGATCAAATGTCTCAGGCGTCATCTCATCCAAGCCACCGGCCCGCAAAATGCCCGCATTACTAATAAATACATCAACAGCCCCAAATTGTTTTATAGTTTCACGCACAAGGCGCTCAATATCCCCGGTCTTACTAACATCGGTTTTAACAAAAAAAGCCTGGCTGCCTCCTGGAAAAAGATTTAATGCCCGGGCTGTTGCCGATCCCTTTTCATCATTCAAATCAGCAATGACGATATTAGCGCCCTGCTGTTTTAATTCACGAGCAATACCTTCTCCAAACCCCTGGGCGGCACCAGTCACAATGATGGTGCGATTTTCAACCCGTCCGCCGGATGCAACAGAAGAAATACGACGCCGGTAGTTTTCTACTTCCCAATTATCAATAAACTTTATTTGCTGATCTGTCATAAAATGAGGGCCCCCAAATGATTCCGACAACCAGGAGATTTTCAGCAAATCTTCAAACACATCCAAAATAATATCCGTTTGTGCGCTATTTTCGCCAATAGCAAGCAACCCGACTCCTTTTATCATAACCACTTTGGGCAGGTATCCATATTCAGCGACAAAGACTCTGAATTCGTTCTCAAACTGACGAATAACAGCAGTAGGCTCAAACGTCTCATCCAGATAAATATATTTCGACTTGCAATAAACTATGCTATCAGGAGTAAAAGGCTTGCTAACCTTATTAAAAGCATCTCTACCCGACGAGAAATGAGCTATTAAAGCACTATTACGGATTCTCACAGTCTTAAGTCCATCGACACTGGCTATCATTCGGATTGCTGGAATGATATCAGTAACCAAATCAGAGACATCTTCCGACCCTAAGGGTAAAGGTTCTTTAATATTAGCATTAATATCAGACAAAACCTGGTCGTAAATGAAACGTACTTCATCCACCGAATCCGACGCAACAAATATGCCATGATTCTGAAGTAAAATAACCTTAGGATCATAGCCCTTTATTTTTCTATAATCCTTTATTTGCTGTTCCACTTCTTTAAATAACACATATCCCGGATCGATGTAAGGAATATATAACGCATCCTCGCCAAAAATAGAAACAAACACTTTCTCCACATCATTGGCACTCATCACCCCATTTACTAACGTTGGATGCAAATGCACAACATATTGATAATTGATGGCATTATGCATAGAAGTCTCCACCGAAGGGCGACGTTCAGGGGTCAGATTGGCTGCCGTCAAATCAGACTTCACCTGTTGTTCGCGTTCTACTATATCTGAACTATAAACTTTAGAACCCACCTCATTCAATTTGCGGCGGTCGAGCTTCGCAAACCCCTCCTCAGTAATAGAAGCCAAAGCGAATCCACTGGCTTTAACCCATAAATAATCGTCGGTCTTAAACGAAGTATTCCCTCCTCCGGCAACTACAAACTCCTTTTGACTGCCGTAAAAACGTGATATATCAACTAACTCAGATAAACTCATAATTTCACTTTTAAATATTTAGCGCTAAACCCAAACCATGTTTCAATATAACAGGTCCTTTTCGTAAGACCTTAACAGCTATACATAATGAAATAATACAGACAATTGACACAAGTGTCATAGAATATAATTTTAAGCTTCTTCGATCAGCGCCCGCCCTAATTTTTCGTACATACCTCGATTCGAAATATCAGCTGCGCCAGAAATATCAACATAACCTTTTTCGCCATTGGCTGTCAGATATTGATGGGCAGCAATAACAGCAGCACCTCTTAAATTAATTTCCATAAGTAAATCTGACAAAGGCGTTTTTTTGCGCGCAAACAACTCAAGCGGCTCCATAGCAGGTGTGTTGTGCTCAGAACCAAATGTCACCACAAATCCCTCATTGTAAAAATACCCGGCATACTCCTCCAGTACAGCCAAACTATTACGCGTTGTAATAAACTCGACAGAAAAAATACCCCGTTCCTTTAATTTCAGTGCGACAGACTCCTTGTGTATCTCAAAATCAGTAAACTGCCCTTTCGAATCATCGGCTAAGAATGGATAAGTAGGTATTCCGCCAGCATGCAAGATAATCTGACGAACCACTTCCATATCTAAAAAAGCTTTAGGACTCTCCGGCACAAAAGCGCCGCCTCCGGCTTTAAGCAAATTACCCCGAATTTCGTTTTCAACTGCGGCAAAATCCAACAAATCTGACTTTAAGTCCTTCCCTCCAAACAACTTTTTATAAAACGCCACCTTCGACTGATCCTCTGAAAAAGACTCCTCAACTTTTAGCCTTAGAGCCTTTGCCAAATGACGCTCACGGACGATACCCTGCGTCATTACTGTTTCAACTGCTATATGAGAAATAGAAAAACCGGCATCACAAGCTAACAAAAGAGTGTTCAACTTTTCACACATCCGCTTAACATGATCGTTCGACTCTTTCTTTACATCTATCAACTGTTGTAAATAAATTCCCTTAAGTTGTGACGGGAAAGCCAAGCCCTTACCACTCAAATATATTCGACCCGGGTTATTGGGATCATTAACCCGAATATTTTTAGATTGATCTTCCCTGTTTAAACTTATAAATTCAATATTTGTGAGGGGAAACAAACGACGCTTTTCACACTCATCAATCCACATTTCATGACCATCAACCGTATAAAAATCATTCACGCCCACCACTTTAACGCCCTCATCAACCGCCATATCCAAAGCCTGAGGAATACTATCAAAAGCACTGAACGAATAGGGAGTATGCACATGCGCATTTACCCTCACGGAAGTCCAGTCATTGATCTTATCCGCCCTTTTTAGAAGAGTCGGTTTATCGGGAAACTTTGAATAATAACTCATAAAACAGACTTTTGATTAAAAGACAATAAACATTTACTTAGTGCTTGCAAAAAAATTCCAACTTCTGCGTGAGACTTGTCATCAAAACGGTTATTGACTTCAATAAACTCACATTTGTCAGACTTCGCAAGCCTTGAATATGAACACTTATTCTCAAGCACCGGGGTTTCCCGACTGATACTAATCACCGAAAAACCAAGATTATACCAGGCATCAGTCACATCAGAAATTTGCAATAACTATAACAATCAACAGACGTCAGACATAACTATAAAACAATTGCGCCGAAGCAGAACCAATAACCATTCAGCATAAAAAAAACTAAAAATGGCTCGTACCCGCATCATCAAATTTCATTTAAATACCCAGTTTGGAACGACGAATTTGTTCGGCATCGGTAAAATTACTTTTACATATATGCCCCTTTAAAGGCACAATTTTTTCATGAATAGCATCGAGGAACCAATCGGGTTGGGGAAAGAAAATTTCTTCCAGTTCAAACGCCGGAGTGATCCAGTTACGCGAGCCAACTACAACCGGAGGCGCATCCAGATAGTCAAATGCCAGTTCACCAATATTGCGTGCCAAATCATTTAGAAATGAACCACGCCCGGTGGCATCACCAGAAATAATAATGCGGCCCGTTTTTTTGACCGATTCTATAACAAGCTCATAATTAAAAGGCACCAACGAACGGGCATCGATCACTTCAGCCGACATACCATACTTATCTTCCAACAATTTAGCGGCATCCAAAGCTCTATACAACGTAGCGCCGATGGTTAAAATGGTGATATCTTCACCTTTTTTCTTGATATCCGGTTCACCCAGAGGTATTTCATAGTAACCTTCAGGCACGCCTCCCTCGTGAAATTGTTCACCGATGTCATAAATACGTTGACTTTCAAAAAACACCACAGGATCTGTACCCTGCAGGGCACTATTCATAATTCCTTTGGCATCGTATGGAGTTACAGGGAATACCACTTTCAATCCGGGAATATGTGCCACCAGGGAAGTCCAGTCCTGACTATGCTGAGCCCCATATTTAGAACCAACTGAAACGCGCATTACAACAGGCATCTTAAGCACATTTCCACTCATCGCCTGCCACTTAGGTAATTGGTTAAAAACCTCGTCGCCAGTACGTCCCAAAAAATCGCAATACATAATTTCGGGTACAACCCGGCCGCCACACATAGCGTAACCAATAGCAGTACCAACAATAGCTGCTTCAGCAATGGGCGAATTAAACAATCGATGATAAGGCAAAGCCTCTGTCAATCCGCGGTAAACGGCAAAAGCCCCCCCCCAGTCTCTGTTTTCTTCACCATAAGCGATTAATGACGGATCTTTATAAAACCGATCGATAAGGGCTTCAAAAATAGCATCCCGCAATTGATATTGCTTCATTTTAGAGAAAGGCTTACCGTCTTTATCAAATGCAAATCGCTCCTTGGTTCGCAATTGTTTCACGCGCGGATTCTCTGCCATGGGGTGATTAACTTCAGGTTTCCCGGGAAGCATAGCATCCACCGACTGATTTGAAAACATCATCTCACCAATGCGTTCAGGCGTTTTGTGAATATCCATAACCGGCGAAACAATTGGGTCAATCGACAGTTTAAACATATCAAACAAAACGGCTTTCACATCCTCAGAAATGACACCCAACTCCTTCGCTGTAACCACACCCGCATCAACCAACTGCTTTCCATAAGCAATAATACTATCCTGAGCCTGCCAGGCTTCCACCTCTTCCTTACTACGATAAGATGAGGCATCGGATGGCGAATGGCCCGAATAACGATAAGTAAGTACCTCAAGCAAAACAGGTCCTTTTTTATCATCTATAACTTTACGTTTCCGTTTATAGGCATCAATCACTGCCAACGGATTAAAGCCATCTACCCGTTCGGCATGCATTTGGTATTCATTGACGCCGGCCCCGACGCGAGCTGCCATACCGTACCCCATCGTCTCGCCGCTTGTCTGGCCTCCCATACCATACTGATTATTCATCACATTAAAAATCACCGGAAGGCCCCCTTTCATATCATCTGGCCACAATTTGGCAAACTGGTCCATCGCGGCAAAAGTAATACCTTCCCATACTGGACCACAAGCCATTGAAGCATCGCCTATATTAGCAACAACAAGCCCCGGTCGACGGTTAACTTTTTTAAACAAAGCGGCGCCAACAGCAATGTCGCCACTTCCACCAACAATGGCATTATTAGGATAAACACCAAAGGGCGTAAAAAAAGCATGCATGCTACCACCCAACCCTTTATTAAAACCCGTTTCGCGGGCAAAAATTTCAGATAACGTGCCATAAATAAGGAAACGACGCCCCAACTCTTTCACAGAACCATTAAAATTCTTTTTCACGACATCCAACGTGGCACCATCAAAGAAATCTTTCATGATGTTACTCAATTCAGACTCCGATAGCTTAGCAATGGCACTTAATCCTTTAGCCAGAATTTCACCATGACTACGATGCGATCCAAAAATAAAATCATCAACTGTCAATGTAAAAGCCATGCCCACAGCTGCCGCCTCCTGACCAATTGATAAGTGAGCCGGACCGGGGTGATTATAAGCAACACCATTATACTCTCCGGTTGTCTTAATCAAATTAAGCATGGTTTCAAATTCTCGAATCACTACCATATCGTGGTAAATCCGCACCAATTCCTCCTGAGTGAAATTTCCGAGTTCATCCTTCACTACTTTGTTATACTTGTTAACCGGAATTGGACTAAACTTAATGTCTCCTGATTTTCTGGATTCAGTGGGATCCAGGAATTGAACTTTTGGCATATCTTTTTTCTTTATTTATTCAATTACAAATTGATATCGATCCTTAATAATATGAAGAGATTTAAACCGCACATATTGAGTTAACCGACCTTTATAAATATTTAATTCCAGACTTAAACGCTGATCAAAAATGCAACGTCATCGCCTGTCATTTTCAAAACGCAAATACCGTCTCTTTAAAAATTTCAGATACAGTAGGGTGCGGAAAAACAACTTCCTGCAACTCTTTGAGTGTCATTTCTGACTCAATAGCCATAGCAGCACCGTAAATCATTTCGCTGGAAGGATTCCCTAACATGTGAACACCCAACACCTGTTCATATTCGGCGCCCACCAAAACTTTACAAAGCCCTGTTCCACCCTCATTTTCGGCTACAAAACGCCCGGCATAAGCCATTGGAAGTGTGGCCACTTTATACGATACATTTTGCGCTTTAGCAGCCTCTTCAGTTAAGCCGACTCCCGAAAATTCTGGATTCGTATACACAACACCAGGAATCGCATTATAACGCATCAGGTCTTTTCGTCCACATAGGTTATTAACCACCACTTCACCTTCTCGACTAGCGGTATGCGCAAGCAAAGAGAAGCCGGTTACATCTCCGGCAGCAAACACGTTAGGAATATTGGTCCGCATTTGTTCGTCTACTTTAATTCCGCCACGATGTAACTCCACCCCAATACTTTCGAGACCAACACCTTGCGTGTTAGGACGACGACCAACACTCACCAATATTTTATCGCCCTTTACCGATGCCGCCCGCCCTTCATTTTCAAAAAAGACCTCATGTCCTTTAACCGATGTCACTTTTGATGACATAAAAAATACAATACCCTTCTTCTCCAACATGCCACGAAGCATGGCAGACATTTGGGCATCCATCCCTGTAAGAATTTCGGGAAGCATTTCAATAATGGTAACCTTCGTCCCAAGGCTGCTAAAGAAACTGGCAAATTCGATACCGATAACACCACCTCCAATAACGACCAATGATTTTGGTAACTCTTTCAATTGCAATATTTCACGATTGGTTACAACCACGTCAACCGCTTCATTCAGCCCGGGAATAGGAGGCACAACCGCTTCTGATCCAGTACAAATCAAAACATCGCGGGTGAGATATTTTTTCCCATCTGCCGCCAGCTCAACGCCTTCGGCAGAACGCCCTTTAATAACCGCCGAGGCTTGAACAACATCAACGTTACAAGCCTTCAAACTGGCACCGACGCCTCCCACCAATTTTTTAACAACTTTATTCTTACGCGCCATCATGCGGGAAAAATCGATGGTCAAATTATCCGCATTAACACCATATTTAGCTCCAGCTTTGGCATTATCGTATATCTTAGCGCTATAAAGCAAAGTCTTAGTGGGAATACACCCTTCATTGAGGCAGACTCCACCCAAATCCTTTCTTTCAAAAAGAACCACTTTCAGACCCTTGGCACCTGCCCTTTCGGCCGCGACATAACCTGCAGGACCGCCACCTATAATTGCTAAATCGTACATAAATATTTATTTTTAAAACGAGAAACAAAACACTCACTCATTACCCTCCAAAACTGTATCAATCAATAAAATAATCGCGTCCTTTAATTAGTGTTTGTCTATAAAGTCAACTTCTGCGTTACGCTTGTCATAAAAACAGTCATTTACGAAAAGTAAACGCCTTGAATTTGGACTATATATTTCAAACCCTTAGTTTATGGACAGACTCTAATCAGACACTACAACTCAAATTCAAGTGTTTCAATCTCAATCGCAATTTGTTTTAAAAAGCGAGTTGCCTCGCCACCGTCAAGCGCCTGATGGTCATAAGTAAGACTTAATCCCAGGTAAGGGACAAAACCATACACCCCGTCACCCAGATCTTTTGGTCGCGGAACAATTGTGTTAACTCCCAAAATAGCCACCTGCGGTAAATTTATAACCGGAGTAAACATCTCCACACCATAATTACCAAGGTTAGAAACCGTGAACGACGCGGCTTCAGATGCCAGCAATTCAGGATTGACACTTCCCTTACGACAGGCAGCAGCAATTTCCTTAAACTGGCTGGACAGACCCTGAATGGATAAATCATCGGCATTTTTAATCACAGGAACCATTAGGCCACGATCCGTATCCACAGCCAAACCAAAATGCACCTTATTAAAAATCTTAATGCTATCACCCAAAAAATGAGCATTTACCTGTGGAAACTGCTTCAAAGCTTTAATGGTGGCGAAACAGATCATATCATTCAGTGTAATATTGGCTTGAGAGCCTGCATCGATAGCTGCTTTTACTTTTTGTCGTAATTTCAGCAAACGACGGGCATCAGCCCCCAAATGATGAGTCAACTGTGCCGAGTTCTGCAAAGAAGAACGCATCGCTTTGGCAATTAATTTACGCATATTTGAAATTGGCTTCACGTCAAAATCAGTTCCGTAAACCGGATTGACAGCCAACACATCCTGCGCTCTAACGGTACCTGCCAATCCTGTTCCGTCAGCAATATTCACAGCCTTCTCAGCCGAAGCAACCTGTCTGGCCAATGGTGTCATCTTATTCTGATTAGCCAACACCCCTGCCACATCACGTTCAATAACCCGACCTTGTGGACCAGTACCCGATAAATCAGTCACATTAACTCCTTTTTTACCAGCTAAATTGCGAGCTCGCGGAGAAACGCCGATTGCGTCACCCTTTATTTCCTCAAAAGGCGGAGAATCGACAGATAGCTCTGTATTAGTTCTCTCTTCCACAACATCGACTGGCTTCAGCTCTACCAATTCATCACCGTTTTCCGGACGAAACTCATCAACAGATTCGCCCTCTGCTCCAACAACACAAACGTTGGTCAAAACCGGAACTTCATCTCCTTCAGAAAAGAAAACTTCTAATAAAACACCGTCAACAGTTGATTCTTCTTCAAAAGATGCTTTATCGGTTTCGTAAGCAAAAAGGAGATCACCCTTTGACACAGAATCCCCTTTCTTCTTGTAAAACTCAGTAATGATACAACTCTCAACAGACTGCCCTTGTTTGGGCATAATTATAACTTTAGCCATACCTGTTTAAATTTTACTTCAAATATAGCGATAGGAACTTGTAATTACAAGTTAATTTATAAAATAATTTCACATTTATTATGAATTTCGAATAAACCTTGTCATTAAGATTTTCGAAGCTTCCATATACATGTTTCAAACATTTTTGCTAATTTTGCGAAACAACAACAAAAAACAAGTATTAACAAGACAGTTAAACATGCAGAATCCAGAAAACCTACCACCCCACAAACAGATTTATGAAATATTAAGAGATCACATCAATAAAGGCATCTATCGTGAAGGAGATTTATTACCCTCCGAGAATGACCTTAGTATTACCCATAACGTGACCCGGCCAACAATTAGAAAGGCCCTCGGTCGGCTCCAAAATGAAGGATACATCAGTAAACAGCAAGGCAAAGGAAGCATTGTAAAAGGGGCTCCCAAAGGTGTTGGCATTTTGTCACTACGAGGAACAACTTCGGCCGTTGGCCAGGATAATTTAACCACTGTAATAACAATGGCTCCGGAAGTCCGAAAATGGGAAGAAGCTTTTACTTTTCCCCTGACACAGACTGAGAAAGAAGTGGGCTGTATATACTTTGAACGTCTGAGAATGATGAATCAAAAACCGGTATTTTTTGACATCACCATGCTCCCTAACATTAACCTACCCAGATTTACCCAAAGAACCCTCGAAAACAAATCGTTGTTCGATGTCCTGCGTAAAAGCTATCAGATAGAAGTTAAAGGTGGTGAACAAAAAATACTAGCTATAACAGCCGACGAAAAATTACAACAACATTTTAACGTAGATGGCAACCATCCGGTGGTACAACTTAACCGGAAAATAGAGACCAATCGTTACGGCTTTTATATCTATAGTCAGGTATTTTGCAATACCACGGAGTATGCCTTATATGGGACATTTTAAAAATAATGTATAATAAACACATCCCAAAGTGTTTACAAAACAAACAACACCAAACAATCAATACGCAGAAGGTTGTTCCGAGCCTTCACAAATAAATTATTTACACATGAAAACCAATTACTTTTGCTTTGCGCTGGCACTAATGGGAAGCGCAATATTCAGCACAACCAATGCTCAACAAGCAGATAGTACCGCAAGCCTTTCGACCGACACTGTGGCAACTGAATCGACTCCTTCCTTTGAAGATCAGGAATTAATACGCCTTTTTAACAGTCATATTAAAAAAGGCAACTATCAATGGGCTTTGATTCTTTGGGATGAAATAAAGACCAAGGATACGCCCGAATTACAGTATGCATATCTGGAAGCATTAGAAGCAACAGGTAAAAAAGACAGCATGTACATTAAGCATCAGGAATTCCTGAAAAAATATCCTGATTATGCCCCGGCGTTGTTCTGGCAAGCAAAATATCATTTCAATAAAGCCGAGAAACTGTATCAATCTGAAATGTCGAAATACAACAAAAACAAAAATGCGACGACCTATGCCTACCTACGCAGAGAACTAAAACGAATCTCCGTAGATTACAAAAGGGCAAAAGACATTTTGGAAAAACTGACCGAAAAAGATCCGACCAATAAAAATCAGTTGGTTTACCTTCGAAACTGCTATGTTCGATTGGAAATGCAGGAAGAAGCTGTAAAAATCAATAAAATAATTGATAGCCTGTAAAAAAACACGCGTCGCAAAAATAGTTTTGCGACGCGTTTACAATTCAATAATCAGTCTATAAACAACTCAAACTCACTAAGCACTAGAAAATATATCTGGCACCAATTTGCAACTGCCACACCTGGCTATAATTCAAATAATTTGAATATGATTTAGTTGGATAAACATCATTCCCATCATCATCTTTAATTTGAACCATTGAAAATACCGGCACATTACCGGCGTCTTTACCTTCATACTTCAAAATTGCGCCATAGTTGCTCGATGCCATATTTTTATTGACACCCCATTCAGAGTTCAGGAGATTCCCAAAATTCAGAATATCAAGACTAAGTTGTAAGGTATGGGTACGATCTCCTGTTTTCAAAGAAAAATCCTGCAAGAAACGCAAATCCAGTTTATTTACCCATGGTGCACGTGCAGCATTGGCTTCGGCATACTCACCCTTATGTTTACTCAGGTAATTGTCCTGTTCCATAAATTTAAAGAAAGCATCTTCATCGGCAGCTGAAACAAATTGAATATCACCTCTTTCCTTGGGGATATAAATCAAATCAGCCTTCACTCCGTCCCCATTCATATCGTTACTGTAGGTAAACGAATTACCATAGGGCGTATAGCCAGAATAAAAAAGGCTGATTGTTGAAGCCATGTGATTATTGGCATAAGGCAAACGATACGACAATGAGCCAATCACCTTATCGGGAATAACATATTGCGAACGTTGCGTGCCGACAGTATTGGGTCCATTTATCGACTCCACACCGCTCCAGGCTGAGTTGGCATAACTACCGGGCATTCCCGAAACTTCCTTCATCTCGGTATGTGTATAAGCAACCATACCATTCAACCCGGGCAAAGGCTCTGCATTGACCGTCAAATTTATAGTATAGCCGTACCCCTTACTGGTATTAGACAAAACACAGGCATCTCTCACACCATCTAAAACCTTATAATCGTCTGGGTAAATGTACCGATTATCAGCACCTGAAAATGTTTCCCAGGTGCTGGTTGGATTTTTTACCAGATAATTTTGCTGCATTACCGCATTAATATTTTTGGTAAAAACCCCCTCCGCCGTAACCGACAAAGGGAAAGTCACAGGCACCTGATAGTCGACAGCAGCAGATGTCTTCCACACCTGTGGCATCTTGAAATCAGGATCGACGCCGGCCACAGAGCTTGGCACACTTCCATCTTCGGGAGTCACCTCGGTTTGAAAACCCAACGTAGATATCATCTCATCAACATCGGTAAGCATGTCGCCGTTCAACAAATCCAAACGGGAATCACGGCTTTTGACTGTCCCATCAGAGTTAAAAACCGTTTGAAGTTTCATCAATAGCTGGTTCATCCCTGCGTTAGACGGCATATTTGTAAAAAAGACCAAAGGTAAACGACCAGTAAAAATACCTGTTCCACCTCTAACCACAAACGATTTATCACTAAACACATCCCATGTAATACCCGCACGTGGCGAAAAATTAACACGTGCATCGGGCCATGTTCCTGTATCAATATGCTTGCCGTCAAAATCCAACTCATAAATGGCTTGATTGCGCATCAAATCGTCTTTAAAGCTTAAATAATCGGCACGCACACCAAGAGTTAATTTTACATTTTGAGATGGACTCCACTCATCCTGCACATAAGCTCCTAATTGCGAAAAAGTTACTTCATTGACCGGATCTGAGACGCCGTTTGCGCCATAAGTAAGCGCAAAATCAACCGGTGTTGCACCACTCAAAAAATCACTCAAACTGGCATACCTGTAATAACCTGTTCCACTACGCATATAAGAATTCTGGGCATTCTGAAACTCATAACTCACACCGGCCGTTATTTTATGCGATTCAATATAATAAGTAAAATTATCGGTGACCGTTACGACCCTATTTTTCACTCCGTTATTATAAGTAAAAAGCTCATAACCGGCAGAAATATATGGATCTAAAGCATCAGAACCGGTGGCGATATCACCACTCATTATATCGATAAACGGAAACTCCGACGAATTAGAACCACGAATATCCTGAATATCGGTATAGGTAAACAGCAACTGGTTGGAGGTTTTATCACTGATACGACTGTGTAACTCGGCCGTTGCCGAATTCACAATATTATCCATCGAATACATTGAATTGGCATACGACATCGAATGTTCAGAAACACGATTTTTACCGTAATCGCGATATCCTCCATCGGTAGAATTCCCGTTGGGCCCATTCCACGCCATATTTTTGGTATAATTGTAACGAATACTCAATTTATTGGCATTGTTAATATTCCAGTCAATGCGCCCCAAAAATTTAATATTCGTTTCATCGGCAGGAAAATCAGAAAACGAACCGGTATTATAATCATACTTATTTTTCAAATAATCAGAAACAGCTTGTAAATCGTCTTCGGTGACACGCGAAATAGTCTGCTTATCAGTAATTCCATCCGTAGAAGCCCTCCAGGTAATAACTTGCTGAGGAATCTTTTCATACTCAACGTTACTAAAGAAAAACAGTTTATTCTTAATAATAGGGCCACCCAGGGAGGCACCATAAATAGATCTTGACTCGTCAGCGCGTTCGCCAAAATCAAAACTACCTATTTTATTTCCGCGCAAATCCTGATTTTTGTAATAGGTATAAGCCGATCCCTTAAAGGTATTAGTCCCTGATTTGGTAATGGCATTAACGCCACCTCCTATAAAATTGGTTTGCCGTACGTCAAAAGGTGCAATAACAACCTGAATTTCCTCAATGGCATCCAGCGAGATGGGATTGCCACCACCAGGAAGACTGGAACTTAAACCGAAATTATTATTAAAATTAGCACCGTCAACGGTAAAATTAGAAGAACGACCATCACCACCGGCAAATCCCATCCCATTGGCATAAGGCGAAATACGGGCAATATCAGAGATACTGCGATTGATGGTTGGCATGGAAGTAATTTCTTCATTTCCAATATTAGTCGTCGCGCCCGTTTTCTGAGTACTGAACTTTGAATTCTTACGACCAACGACTACAACTTCAGACAAACCAACAGATCCATCCTGCAACGTAACATTAAGTTCAAATACCTGACCCAACAATAACGTTATGTCAGTATAAGTTTCTGCACTGTACCCTACAAAGGAAACCGTAATTTCATAAGGCCCCCCGGGACGTGCACCCTGAATATTGTAATAACCATCGCTATTGGTTACAACCGCATAATGCGATCCCGATGGCACATGCACGGCGACAACGGTAGCACCGGGCAACGTCTCATTATCATTCCCTACAACCTTTCCACTGATACCGGAAGTTGTAACCTGGGAAAAGGTGACAAGACTAAACAACAAAAAAACAAGAACAATAAGGTTTTTCATAACTAAACGAATTTAAATAATAAGGATAAAAAGTAAGTCTTTCAGTGTACCAAATCTATCATGTCTGACAACAAACATCTGCAATTATTATTAAATGAATATGTATAACACATTTAATTACATTAATCTTACCCGCATAAGAATAAAAAACCAAATAAAAAAAAGCTATGAGGATTAGAAAAAACGGTTTTTTTCGCAACGCTCACATTTTAAATGATCATTTACGCCAAAAAATTCCTTCATTTCGGACTACACATGCCTTAAATCTAAATATTTCAGATCAAGCACTTAAGTATTCTTGCTAATACGATATATCACAATGCAAAAATGCACAAAACCGACCAAACGGTCGACATTAAAACATAAAGAAATTGTTAATTCTATGTAAAATTTACCACACAGCAATTAAAATAAGGGGGGCAAACAAAAAAAAGAAGCAATTATTCAACGGACACCCCCTTCCAATAGAGACCAAAAGCCATTTCAAATTCTTTATTAAACGAAACTATGGGATTGGGAGAAGCTAAAAAATAATTCGCAAGCGTTCGCGTAAAAGAAAAATCAAAAAACGCAATTAAATCGGTCGGATACGATTTCATTAAACCCAAACTGACTTTAAGCATAATGTTGTTACGTGGGCCAGCCATGGTTTCCTCAACACGACCAATAACTTTCTTAATATAAGGACTGGTTTCAAAAATTGTGATATAATAAAAGCGCTCAGGATGAGAAATGAACCACTTCACAATAGCCGCAAACGTCTTTTGCGAATATTCCTTAGCCGACTCTTGTGAATAATCCCGGACACACTCGCGTTCAATCTGAAACATCAAACGCTTATAAAGAGCCAGGATCAGTTCTTCTTTGCTTTTAAAATAATGATAAAAAGTTCCTTTTGCAATTCCTGTACGTTGAACCAATTTGTTAATAGAGGCAGAAAAGCCCTCTTCAACAAACAAACTCATCGCTTCATCAAAAATCCGATCAAGTGTTGATTGGTCTGACATAAAACGCACTTTTTCGATTAACAAATGAAAGTTAATGTTTTACAAGTGCTTGACAAAACAATCCCGAATAATTTTATTTTAAAAATATCGCAATACCAAAACGATACAACACAAAAACCGGGACATCCAAATAATTTGAATGCCCCGGTTAATCGAGAGTTGAGAATAGTCCAGATATTGTTTAGGCTACAGCCGATCCAATCAGATAAGTAGCAGCCAGTGCAATAATGGCGTATAATTCAGGGAAAACAGCAAGGATAAGCGTCTTTCCGGCCACATCGTAACCAGAACCAACAGCTGCAATACCATTGGCACAAACCTGTCCCTGACGGATGGCCGACAACATAGCAACCAGACCCAATGCCAAACCGGCACCGAAGACTGCTGCAGCTTTCAGCCAGGTAATATCGTTGGTAAGCAATCCAAACCCACTTAACAAGAAATAACCAGCAAAACCATATAACCCCTGACTACCGGGAAGTGCTGTCAGCATCAAATAATTACCGAATGCGTCAGAATTTTTTTTCATAGCGCCAACAGAAGCATTACCGGCCATAGAACAGCCAAAAGCACTACCGATACCGGCTAAACCAACCATGATACCGATTCCCAGATAAGCAAATACAATAGGTTCCATTTCGAATTGTTTTAATTGTTGTTTATTATACTTTTAATTATTTACGATTTCCGACTCACGGGCAAAAGGCTTATAACGCTTGCCACCGCCTGTGAATCCAGCATTTTTGTAGAACTCCACAAAGGTTAAACGAATAGGGTGAACAAAAGCACCCAAACTCGACATAAAAATGGTAATACCGTGCCCTACCAATAAAATAAGAATCATGACGATGGGCCCAAGAATCACATTATCCGGCTTCATATTCATCGCCATCATGTTAAACACAGAACCCAAAATAGCACTCGACACACCAAGGGCAAACAGCCTGATATAAGATAAAAGGTCGCCCAATAAGCCCGTGAGCATACCATATACATCCCACAAACCGGTTAAGAAATTCATCACCACATTGCGTTTGGGATTATTAAACAGCAAAATAAGACTCCCTGCAATGATCAAAATTCCTGTATTTATTGATGATGCCAGGCCTTCAGTCACTGCACCAAGCGATTTCAGTCCAAAGACGCCCCCCATACCTAAAATGAGAATGAGCCATCCCACGGTACTATAGGCATACTTAAAGCCACGCGAAATACTTATATTCACGACCTTCACGACCATACCAAACATAATTTGAATGACTCCCATAATAAGGGAGAGATAGAACAACTGATTGGTATCAATCATAAAAGCCTTTGCTTTTTCAAGCCACGGAATATCTGCCTCCAACAAATTAATACCAAAGAATGTTCCGGTTAGTGCGCCAAAAACCACGGTCGACAAACCAAGATACATCGCCAGGGTAAAAATACTTTTCATTTTAGGCATTTTGCGTCTCATTAAGGCAGCAGCCAGAATTAAAACCAGACCATAGCCGGCGTCGCCCAATGAAAAACCAAAAAACAGCATATAAAACGGCGCGAAAAACGGCGTCAGGTCCAACTCCTTATGATTCGGCATATCATAAAAATCGCCAATAAATTCGAAGACCTTATTAAAACGGTTATTTTTCAAAAGGACCGGTACTGTTTCATCCTCTTCGGGCCTGCGTGCTACCGACAGAATATGTTTGTCATCCAGATATTGGTTCAACTCAGCAGCTTTTGGCTGTGGCACCCAACCTTCAACCAGCGACACACGGCCTTCAACTTCATTCGTTGTTTGATGCAACACATTGGCAGCGTCTAACGACGATTTAAGCTGTAGCAAATAAGCCTCAACGGCCGGCAATCCATACCAGGCCAAAGCATCCATTTCATGACCAATACGAACAATTTCGGCTTCTACCTCATGGGCCTCGGCCTGCAATTGAGACAAAGCCTTATTGGGCACCGCCACCTCATCCACGCCGGGTAAATCAATGGATTTGCTCACACCGTCAGACGCATTGATTACATATACAAAATAGCGATAACCGGCAGCGTCACCTATAACACTAATGGGATATTCCTGTAACCACGAATCGACAAATTTACGTACCGGACAAATTAAAAAACGAAAAGATAATCCATTCCCAGCCAGTTTATCAAGCAACTGCATCGAAAAGTCACCCCATGGGGCCACCTGACGCATATCTTTCTCAATCTGCGACAACAATTGTTGATTCTTATCCAATTCACCTTCCAGTTGTTTCAGATGATCCAGAAGGGCAACACCCGACTGTACTTCAACAACCGCAGGCGCCGTCTCAAGATGACTTTTGCGTTTCCCGAGCATACGGATAACCCGATCAACATCGGTAATAGTCCGAAATAACTCCTGCATCTCAGGTGTTGGCTCCTTCTCTTTCTGGGCCACATGCACCACACCCAAATCTTTGATATCACTCAAAAAATTGGAGTAATCGGCATGATAAACCAAAAAAGAATATCTTAACATTGGTACAATCATGATTCCACCTCCTGTTCCTGACGAGTTTTAACAATTTTCTGAGCCGACTTCGACAAGTTATCTTCGTCCTCCAGAAAACGTTTAATTTTACGCATGGCATCTTCGAAACCCGGAATCTGAACTTTTTCGTAAAGATTCACCTTTTGTGTCGTTTTTTTCCGGGCATAATCAAGCAACACCATCTTACGTGTGTACACCTCACGATTAATAGCAACTTCGGCCAATTTTTTCAAAATAGCAATACCATCTGCAAACCATAATGGTTTACTAAAAAGATGAAAAGGCGCCATTTCGAATTGTACCTCATCAAGAACCGGAGTGAGCACGCCGGCAATTTTCTTCACCGATAGCTTCACATCCACCACACGTAATAAGGACTGGTCAAACTCACCCCATAAACGCACCATATTCTCATAACGGCCCATCTCTTCTATAAATTCTTTATCGAGAGATGCCGCATGATCTTTGGCCCGTTTCACTTCGCTACGCAACGCCGACTCTTTATTCTTCAATGTTGGCAAGGCTCGACGCCGCACCTTCAGCTGCTTATCGAGACTTTGAAGTGAGGTTTTATTATATTGAAATTTAACGGCCATTATAAAATCATTTATTTAGATGATTAAAGGGATATTTTGAAACAATAAAGAGAACAAAAGATAAAACCTCTTACCTTTCATTCGCCCGGTTCAATTATTTCCCTTTCCAATATTTCTCTACAAATTCCTGCTTGATGCCGGCTTCGGCCTTCGAGAAATATTTACCCAACAAATCCCATGAAATATTCAGCATGGTATCGGTATCCACATTCACGTCGATAGCCAACAATTGATTAGAATATTCCTTTGCAAAATCGAGGGTACGTTCATCGTAACCCGACAAATCAAACCCATTTTCGAGTTTGGTACGGGCATTGGCCGCATCAGCGTACAAACGAATGGCCGCATTCATCACCTGTGGGTGATCTTTACGTGTTTGCTTACCAATAACCAACTGCTTCAAACGCGACAATGAACGGAACGGGTCAATAATTACCTTCCCAATTTCTGTGTCACGACGCAGGAATAACTGCCCTTCGGTGATATAACCGGTGTTATCAGGAATAGCATGGGTAATATCGCCTCCCGACAGGGTTGTTACGGCAATAATAGTGATGGACCCGCCGGAAGGAAATTGTACCGCCTTTTCGTAGATACGTGCCAGGTCGGAATACAATGAACCGGGCATACTGTCTTTGGACGGAATCTGGTCCATACGGTTGGACACAATACTCAGCGCATCGGCAAACAGCGTCATGTCAGTAAGCAAAACCAACACATTCTCATTTTTATCTACGGCAAAATATTCGGCCGCAGTCAGTGCCATATCGGGCACCAACAAACGTTCAACAGGCGGATTTTCGGTCGTATTAACAAAACTGACGATTCGATCCAGCGCCCCGGCATTTTCAAACACCTGTCTGAAATACAAATAATCGTCGTTGGTCAACCCCATTCCGCCCAAAATAATTTTATCGGCTTTAGCACGTAAAGCCACATTGGCCATCACCTGGTTATAAGGCTGGTCGGGATCGGCAAAAAACGGAATCTTCTGACCCGACACCAAACTATTGTTAAGGTCGATACCTGCAATACCTGTGGCAATTAGTTGCGACGGTTGCTTGCGTCGCACCGGATTTACCGACGGACTACCAATGTCGCGGATTTCGCCTTCAACCTGTGGGCCGCCATCAATGGGATCACCATAGGCGTTGAAAAAACGCCCGCCCAAATCATCGCTGACTTTAAGCTGAGGCGGACGCCCCATAAAAACCACCTCTGCATTGGTTGGAACCCCTTCAGTACCTGAAAAAATCTGAAGTGTCACTTCATCGCGCATAATTTTTACCACCTGAGCCAATCGACCGGCCACTGTGGCCATCTCGTCATAACCGACTTCGGTGGCTTTTAACGTTACCGTTGCCTTGGTTATATTGGTCAGCTTGGTATATATTTTTTGAAATGCCTGACTTTCCATTGTTTACATTTTCTTGATTAATAACTATTAAAGAGTTGAATTTCGGTTAATTTTTGCGTTGATCCAGCAACTGATTCAGACTGGCCTCGTGCTGTTTAAACGTATCCGATTCGAACTCCGAATAGTTCATCTGTTTGAACAAATTAATCACTTCCTTAAAAAATACCGAAACATCTTCAAAATTACTATAATTAAAAGAGGCATCGGTCACTTCCAGCACCTTCATAAGCATATACTGCTGACGTTTCAGCGGCGTAGAAGCATCAATGGCATCAAAAGCATCCTGCTGAAGAATCACAAAGTCAATCAATTCCGATTTCCAGTATCTATCGTGAAATGCCATTGGAACGCCATCGTCACCCAGAATATTAATTTGTTCCATTGCTTCTTTACCACGCAGCAAAATATCCTTGGCTTTCAAAACATTGGTCAACCATTGATCGCCCACTTTCTCCGTTAAATTTTTCTGTACTTCGGGATATTCAAGATATTTAGAATAACTGTCGATGGGGTCGATGGCGGGATAACGTTTGCTATCGGCTCTGTCCTGCGACAACCCATAAAAACAACGGGCAGCCTTACGGGTACTTTCGGTCACCGGCTCTTTCAGGTTTCCTCCGGCAGGCGATACCGTACCAATAAAAGTAATTGACCCGGTAGCCCCATTGGGCAGATAAACAAACCCTGCCCGTGAATAAAAATTAGAGATCACAGCCGACAGGTCCATTGGAAACGCATCGGGTCCCGGTAGTTCCTCCAATCGGTTTGACATCTCACGCAGCGCCTGCGCCCACCGCGAAGTGGAATCGGCCATCAGCAACACCTTTAATCCCATTGAACGATAATACTCGCCCAACGTCATAGCCGTATAAACTGAAGCCTCACGGGCTGCCACCGGCATATTGGAAGTATTGGCAATAATCGTTGTTCTTTCAATCAATTTACGACCAGTGCGAGGGTCGTCCAGTTCAGGAAATTCTGTAAAAATCTCGACCACCTCGTTGGCACGTTCACCACAAGCTGCAATAATCACCACGTCGGCTTCAGCCTGTTTGGAGATAGCATGCTGCAACACTGTTTTACCGGTACCAAAGGGACCGGGGATAAATCCTGTTCCCCCTTCAGTTATAGGGTTCAGCGTATCAATACACCGCACGCCGGTTTCGAGTAACTTAAACGGACGTGGTTTTTCCTTAAAAGCCTTAATGGCCATCTTAACCGGCCACTTCTGCACCATGGTTATGGGAATTTCAAGCCCCTCGCCATCAGTCACTACAGCAATAGTTTCATCCACTGTGTATTGACCAGCCGCCACAACCGATTTAACGGTATAACGCTTTTCCATCTTAAAAGGCACCATGATTTTGTGAGGGATGCTGTTCTCATTCACCTCACCCAGCCAACTACCAGCCGTCACCGAATCACCGGCTTTAGCCAACGGCTTAAAGTCCCATTTCTGGATACGGTTTAGCGGGTCGGTATATTCGCCACGGGTCAGAAAAACGCCTTCCATCTTATCCAGGTCGTTCTGCAAACCATCATAATTACGAGACAAAATACCAGGACCTAAAGTCACCTCAAGCAGGTGTCCTTCAAATTCAACCGGAGTGCCAACACGAAGGCCACGGGTACTTTCAAACACCTGTACAAAAGCGTTAATACCATTGACCTTGATTACCTCGGCCATCAAGCGTTCCTTTCCGAACAGAATAAAACAAATTTCATTCTGCGCGACCGGACCGTCCACTTCAACAGTCACCAGGTTGGACACTATCCCGGCAACTTTGCCTGTGGTCTTTTTATTTCTTTCCATAAGCTATCGTAAATTCTTCAGGAAACTGAAAGCCGGATTCATACTCTTTCAGTAATTGATTAAACATCTTTTCACCTGTCTCTGTATTTAAAGTCATCCATCGTTCAACGATAAACAACTTTTGCAGGAACGCCAACACCTTCTCGATGGTGAAATAATTAAAAAAAGTTGCATCATCAAGGAAATTCCATTGATGCTGATCCATTTTCAACTCACGCTCCAACAGGTTTTCATTTTCAAAAATTTGTATCAGCTGCTCAATATCCGACACCTCAGCCGAGAGCCCAAAATCACGCGCCCGACTTTTCTTAAGAGCGGCTACAACATCTCCCGAACCAACTAAGGCGGCATCGAAAGATAAATTGTGCTTACGACCGTTCAGCGCCGTCATGATATTAGCCACCGTCATTTTATAATTGGCCACCTCACGTACAAATGCATTATTTTGCTTCAACAGATATTCAAAATAACCATTGACAAGCATTTGTTCGGCCTCAAAAATAGTCTCCACCGACTCTTCACCATGAAACTGCTCCGCAAATGTCACAATATAATCGGGATAACCAGTCAAATCGGCTGATTCATACGATTTTTTATCACGTAACAAATCTAACTCCTCCTGAGAAAAAATGCCGCGTTTATCCCATTCTTTCTCTTTCTGAAAAAGGAGATGAAGCAAATTCTGATGATCGAAAGGCAAAAAAAACAACTTCACCAATTCGTAATCAGACTGGTGAATCTGTTCGTGCAGCATTTCCCGAAATTGTATCGACGAAAAAATAGTTTTCTTTTCGTCGGGCACAATATCCGGCAAACCCGCCACAAGTGCATAGTAATTTCGTTGTATCATTTATTCTCTCCAAAAAGAAGTTCGCTGGTTTTTGGACGCAGATAGGCTTTAAAGAAATTCGTAAAATCCTGATCGGTAAAACTAATCATATAGCTACCATCGGCCGGTCCTATTTTAAATCCCGATTTCACGCCATCACTAAACGAAAGCTCAAGGCCTTTATTCATTTCAGCAGCCAACTGATTTTTAAAAAATGCTTCCATCTCCTTGCGATCATTCTCTGACAGCGTCACTTTCAAATCCATGGTTTGAGTTGAAGCCCAGCCCTTCACAACTTTTTCGACAATTGACTGAAGAAAAGCAACATCGGAAAAAAGTTGCTTAGCGGCAGGCTGAATCGCCTTCATCGTTATAGCCTCCGCCAAGTTCTGCTTTAATGCAGCAACAGATTGGCTCACGGTCATCTTCAATTCAGAGTCAACGTGCTGTTTCAGCGTATCGGCCTTCCCTTCGGCCTCGGCCACAATAGCTGAAGCTTTTGTCTGCGCCGCCTCTTCAATGGCTCGAGCCTTTTCATTTGCGGCCTTAAGAATAGCTTCAGCCTCCTTTTGCGCCTTTTCAACGCCTTCACTATAAATCTTTTCAGTTAATTCCTGAAGTTTTGTTTGCATAACGCTTATATTTTGAAACAGTTGCAATTATTTAGTCAAAAGAATGATAAAAAATTTCGCTTAAAATTAATGATTAAAAGGACTAAAGCAAAGGTCTCCCCTATAGCCATACCCATCCTCAAAATTATCAATCCTGCGTCTTTCTCAATATTTAATTCGTCTGAACCCACAAATAAAGCCATTGAAACGAACCATTACAAATCGCAAGGTCATCGAAAATTCAAAAAAATAAAAAATGTTAATAAAAATTAACACACACTAGTCCTTAAAAATAAAAAAAGCGATTTACACAGCCTACCATGTAAATCGCTTACCTCTTAACCTTTTTTATTATGACAAACTACCTGTTATCGGCCATATCGCCTGACAGAGCCGAATACTTTGCAATTTCAGAGTGCAACTCAGCCATCTGAGTGGCTGTTTCCTTTAGCCGGGATTCGGCTTGAATCTTGTATTGTTTACCCTTTTTAGTGGCATAAACTGCTTTATCAACACCACTCAGCATTTTTTTCATCTGGGTGTCAAAAGCCCTTAAGTCAGCTCGATACTGATTATCTATTTCGCGTTCGTAAAGCTGCAACTGAGTTATTTCTTCAGGCGTTGCTTCTTTTGATTTTTTGGCCAACGCCTTTTTCTGCTGCTTATATTTTTTGGACTTGGCATCCATCTCAGCAGTAACTTTCACAATTTCATCGTTAAGCTGTTCGGCCAAAACACTTGAAGTAGCAATCAACGAATCGGCCTCTTGCAACTTACTCAAATGTGCCTGATGATTTTTCTCAATCACCGCCATACGCTTATTCAGACTTACAAGCTTTGCATTGCTTGCCTGCTGAGCCAACAGATCTCCAGAGAAAATCCCTGTCAAAAACAATACAACAAAGATAAAAGCAAACCTTAAAGATTTTATAAACCCGAAACTTGTGTAAACCTTTCCCATAAATCAAAATTTTAGTGGTATGGAAATATAATTACCCGGTATTATTTAATTTCTAAAGTCAGACCGAACGACAGTTTAGAATGAAGCCAATTGTTAGCACTTCTCAAACCTGATCGTTTCATTCTGTAAAAACTTGTTAATTGCGAATTTAATCATCTTAATTAAACAGAGATGAAGATATACAAAATTTATGACGAACGGAAAAAATATGTTGATAAACATCTTAATTATTAGGATGAAAGTGTAAGTTAACGTTTACGTTACAAAATAAATAATCCAAAGCAATAGCTTATTAACAAAATAACACAAACGTTCAATAGAAATTCATTCCTAACAACTTTAAAACGGCAACTAAGGTCACATAAACTAAACATAAACAAGTATTAACCTAATTGAAGTCTGTTTATAAAGCTCAATTTCGGCGTTGTGCCTGCTCTCAAAATAGTCATTTACATCAGTAAACTCATCTTTCTCAGGCCTCGTAAGCCTTAAATTTTAGACTTTCCAGCCTCCCTTACTCTAATGTCCAAAACAGCGTGAGACCCTGTCCGAAAATGTCGTCGGTAGCAGATAATAAGGCTTCGTTTATCTTAACCAACAGACATCGCAGAATGGGCTGTAAAAATGCGATATGATTTTATTTATTTATCATTAACCAAAACATCTCGCTAAAAACTTTGTTTTATTATAACTTTGCCTCCGTTATGGATGTAAAAAAGGCACAAATATTGAACACCCTTTTTGAACTAAACAGTTACTAAGAATAATCATTAAATTTTAAATCTTAATTACTAATTTTTTGCACATGAAAAAAATGAAATTTTTTGCTATGATGGCTGTAGCCATCTTGATGGGAGTAAGCTTTACGGCTTGTGAAGAAGATGAAGCTAGCATTAGCATAGCGGTTGATGGAAGCATTCCGGCAGAAGTAACCGTTGGTACAACATTAACATTCAATTTTAATGTTGTAAGCGATAACAAAATCGAAACCATTAAACTTATTAAGAACAATGAAACGATTGTTTCTGTATCTGAAGACGATCTTGGCAAGCTTACTTACTCAGGCACTTTTTCTTACAATACTGCAGAGGTAGGAACCACATACCTCAGCATAGAAGTTACTGATAAAAAAGGCAACGTAGAGACCAAGAGTTACACGGTAGAAGTAATTGCCGCAGCAGGTGAAATAGACACTTATACCGCAAAACTTCTTGGTAGTTATGAGGCTACGCCCGGCAGCTTTTTTGCTACCACCACCGGCCTCGTATACAAACAAGATGAAGCCAAAACAAATTCAAGCATTATTGATTTTGTTTATTATTATGGAACAACAAAAAATGCCACCATTGCTGCACCTAATGACGAAGGTGCGATAGCTACTTATACCAATGCTACTTATGGGCTGTCAACATGGGCAACAAAAAACAGCACAAAATTTGCGATGTCAACAGTCTCAGCTTCTGAATTTGATGCCATGGAAGATGATGCAGTCATTTCAGAAGAAGAAAACGTAACCAGTTCAGCCGTAGCCGGACTTGAAGTAAACGATGTAGCTGCCTTTACTACAGCTGCAGGGAAAAAAGGACTCTTCAAAGTGGTATCTGTTTCTGGAACAGGTGGTTCAAGCACCATTGAAATTGATGTAAAAGTTCAAAAATAATAACTCCTCGAATTAGAAAAAACGCCGGTCACAAGCCGGCGTTTTTTTTTGCCTAAAAACAAAATCGTTTTTTTAGGCATTGTCGTTGACAACCATTGCAGAAAGCACTATGTTTGTAGTGACTTAACCGGTTTAGTATGACAAAAGCATCTTTAAAAACAATAGCACAGGCAGCAGGCGTATCAAAAACAACAGCCTCCTTTGTCCTCAACGGCAAAGGCGACACGCATAAGATCAACAAAAATACCCAGGAAAAAATACTCCGAATCGCCAACGAATTGGATTACCGTCCCAGCTTTTTATCGCAGGTGTTTAACACCGGCAAAACAATGACCATCGGGCTCATTGCGCCCGACCTAACCGACCCGTTTACTTCTGAACTAACTGAAAATATTGCCGACCAGTGTAATACCAACAATTACAACGTAATAACGGCCTTTACTCACCACAATAAAGAAAAAGAAACCGGCATTATATTCGATTTAACCGATCGCCATACCGATGCGTTGGTGATAGTGGATCCGGCCAATTCAGAAGACATCTTAGCCAAGGCATTGACCAGGGCGCCTATCCTGTTGGTAAATCCACAATACGACTATCAGCTACCTTCGCTTCGGCCCGACTATGAATATGGCGTCAATTTATTATTGCAGCATCACATTCGCCGACACCACAAGGCAATTGGCTTCATAAACGAACCCGATGCACACAACAGTATTAAAACGACTTATCAGCTAAATTACCTGGAACGGTTTGATATAACAGCCGATTATTTTACAGAGATAAATGATGCTGATTCACTGACAGATGCCGTTGAAAAACTCCTTGAAAAAAAAATAAACGCCATCATGCTATCATCGGTCCATCTTGCCCGCCAACTAATCACCCTAATTAATTCAACGCAATTAAATATACCTGAATCGATTGATATATCATGTGCTGGATGGCATCCCTGTCTGGAGCTCACCAAACCGGCTATAACCGGCTATAGACAAAATGCGACGGCGTATGCGACGGTCGTAAACCAATGGCTAATAAACAGCAATATTAACCCGATAACAACCATAAAACCCATCCTGCACGAAGGACCGTAGAAGAAACCTTCAATGCAGATAAGGATAAAGTGACCTTCACTGAGAAAAGATGACAAACCTTGTCTTTGACAATTTCTTCTCAAAGACGCAAAAAAGGAGATATTCGTACAGTCACTAAATAATTTTCAGCTTGAAATAAAGGGCAAAAGCGAAACATTCAAAAGGACTTATAAAAAGAGCCAGAACGAATAAATTATTACCCTGTGAAAAAAGATAAAATTAGGTATTGGCTTAAACCCGCATTTTGGGAAGCCTGGATTTGGATCGCTGCACTTATAGCATTGGCCTTCACAAATCCAACAGGAGAGAGTCATTTCTCTCTCTGCCCCATTAAAAATCTGGGATGGGATTTCTGTCCGGGATGTGGGCTGGGGCATTCCATCATGTGGCTTTTCAGAGCAAATTTCAGTGCGTCTTTCAAAGCTCATCCGTTAGGAATACCTGCGGTTATAATACTCATTTATAGAATTATCAATATATTTACCACACAACGAAAACTCAAACAATCTAAAATCAACAATCATGCAAGAAATCTTAAAGCTCATGCCGGAAATTGAATTGGACGAAGCCCAATTCATCAGCAATTTACTAAAAGGCAGAAATGAGGATGAGATCAAAAACTTCATCAGTATTTACCGGACCCGTCGTAAAGACCCACAAACCATTTTACTGACAGCCCTTATTGGCTTCCTGGGCGTATCGGGCGTTCATCGTTTTCTGGTCAACCAAATAGGAATGGGTATATTATACTTTTTCACGGCAGGGTTATGTTTCATAGGAACTATTGTTGACCTGATCAATCATAAAAGTCTGGCTTTTGAATGCAACCAAAAAACTGCGACTGAAATTAATGCGCTATTCATTAATTAGAGTCAGACTATAAAGTCCCGGCTTTATGAACCTGTTTTAATTAAGACGGCACAAAAAAAATTGAGATAAGAAGTTCAACTCCTTATCTCAACCTTTTTATTTTATAAACAAACACATAAATTTTCTTGCTGACACCAAATAATTTCTGTGAAACATCATAGGCTATTCAATAATCTTCACCAAATTATTATATAGAGCCACCACAGGTACAGACCAGATTTCGGTCGCCAAAAGCATCATCAATACGCGCTACGGCCGGCCAGAATTTATTGTCGCGCACCCATTGTAAAGGAAACGCAGCTTTTTCTCTGCCATAGGGGTGCGTCCAAACATCCGCAACCACAACATAATCGGGATGTGGCGCATTTTTCAACACATTATCGTCGCGGTCGGCTACGCCATTTTCAACCTCCTTAATCTCGGACAGAATAGTACGCATTGCTTCAATAAAACGATCCATTTCGGCTTTGGACTCACTCTCGGTCGGCTCAATCATCAAGGTTCCATGTACCGGAAAAGATAACGTTGGCGCATGAAAGCCATAATCCATGAGTCGTTTGGCAATATCCGTTTCGGTGATCCCCGATAATTGCTTTAAATGCCGACATTCAAGAATTAACTCGTGCGCAACACGGCCATTTTCGCCGTTGTAAAGAATACCATAACCTTCGCGTAACTCATGTGCCATATAATTGGCATTTAAAATGGCAATTTTTGAAGCCATTGTTAACCCCTCCCAACCCATCATCTTAATATAACCATAGGTGATAGGCAACACGCCGGCGCTACCCCAGGCAGCCGCCGAAACGGCAAGAACAGGTTGTCGTCGGTTATCGGAGACTGGATGTCCGGGCAAAAAATCAACCAGATGCGGAGCCACGCATACCGGACCAACACCAGGGCCACCACCACCATGTGGAATGGCAAATGTTTTATGGAGATTAAGATGACAAACATCGGCGCCAATATGTCCGGGGCTGGTTAATCCCACCTGCGCATTCATATTGGCCCCATCCATATATACCTGTCCGCCATTACGATGAATAATTTCACACATATCGCGGATAGAAGCCTCAAACACGCCATGTGTGGAAGGATAAGTCACCATCAAACAGGCCAGATTGTCACTATACATTTCTGCTTTATCACTCAGATCAGCCACATCGATATTACCATTATCATCGCACTGAACCACCACGACCTTAAAGCCTGCCATGATACCGCTGGCCGGGTTGGTACCATGTGCCGAAGAAGGAATAAGCACCACATTACGATGTCGCTCTCCACGACTCTCATGCCAGGCACGAATAATCATCAAACCGGTATATTCACCGGCAGCCCCAGAATTTGGCTGTAGTGTAACGCCCGGCAAGTCGGTTATTGCAGCCAAATCCTCTCTCAATGCCGCCATCATTAAATGATACCCTTCGGCCTGGTCAACAGGAACAAATGGGTGCAGCCGTGCAAAACCGGGAAATGTTATCGGGAACATCTCAACAGCCGCATTCAGCTTCATTGTGCATGATCCCAAACTAATCATACTGTGTGCCAAAGAGACATCCTTCCGCTCCAGTCGCTTGATATAACGCATCATCTCCGTTTCGGAGTGGTACTTATGAAAAACATCCTGCGACAAATAATCAACAGAGCGAAGAAGGGAAGAAGGGATGGCCGGCACCGGAGTTATCTCAACAGCAGGTGCCGATTTTTTCATACAATCGGCCACCAAATCAACAATATCTTCCACATCGCGTAACGATTTTGTTTCATCGAGACTCACTCCAAACTCAAAACAATCGGAGTACAATAAGTTGATCTCACGTTTCAAAGCTTCGCGACGCAGCTGTTCGGTGGGTAGATTATCCGGCAAACGGAATCGTATGGTATCAAAAAAAGTTTCGCTAACAGGCGACAGCCCCAAAGATTTAAGACCATTAAAAAGAGCAACTGTTAAAGAGTGAATCTGATTGGCAATATTTCGCAATCCGTCAGGGCCATGATAAACGGCATAAAAACCCGCCATGGTAGCCAGCAAAGCCTGCGCAGTACAAATATTTGATGTTGCTTTTTCGCGTTTTATATGTTGCTCACGCGTCTGTAATGCCATACGCAAGGCGCGATGCCCGTTCACATCTTTAGTCACGCCAATGATACGACCGGGCATTGAACGTTTAAACGCCTCACGGGTTGCAAAAAAGGCCGCATGCGGTCCGCCATAAGCCATGGGAACACCAAACCTTTGCGACGAACCAAATGCCATATCTACGTTCCACTCACCCGGAGGAACCAACAGTGTAAGAGCCATTAAATCGGTGGCCACCCCCACTTTGGCGCCGGCCTCATGACACTGTTCAACCAGCTGGCGATAATCAGACACATGGCCGGAGGCATCGGGATATTGAAGAATCAAACCAAAAAAAGGAACATCTGGCACAACGCCTTCTTTATAATCAAAATCAATCACTTCAATTCCGCGACCTGAAGCACGTGTTTCAATAACAGCACGCGTTTGCGGCCACACATTTTTATCCACCAAAAAAGTTGTAACGCCCGATTTTTGCTGTTCACGACTACGGGTATTAAACATCATCAGCATAGCCTCAGCAGCGGCAGTGGCCTCATCGAGTAGCGAAGCATTAGCAACAGGCAGTCCCGTCAAATCAGAAACCACCGTCTGATAATTTAACAGCGCTTCCAATCGCCCCTGCGAAATCTCAGCCTGATATGGCGTATAAGAAGTATACCACACCGGGTTTTCCAATACGTTGCGAATAATAACAGCCGGGGTTATGGTATCGTAATACCCCATGCCGATATAAGTTTTAAACAATTTATTTTTTGATGCCAGTTGTTGTATTTCGTCCAGAAACTGCGCTTCCGTCCACCCCTCCTGAAGACCTCCGCGCGCGACCTCGGGCAACCGGATAGATCCGGGCACCGTCTGATCAATCAAATCATCAAGGGCGTTAAGCCCCATCTTTTGAAGCATGTCATCGACGTCCTGCTGACGCGGACCGATATGACGACTAACAAATGGACTAAGACTCATAAAGGAAAAATTTAAAATATCATAAAAAAGGATTAGACTCTCTTTCTTGTCCAATGGTGGTTACCGGTCCATGACCAGGATAAACAACAACATTATCGGGCATCTGCATCAAACGATCCAGAATAACTTTAATCAAAACACTGTGATCACCACCGGGCAAATCACTACGCCCCACACTGCCATTAAATAAAACATCACCGGCAATAAGCAACTTCTCCTGAGGTTGATAAAACCCGATTCCCCCGGGTGAATGGCCCGGCAGATGAATCACCTCCAGCGAAGAATTGCCAATGGTTACCATATCGCCATCAACCAGTGTTGACGAAAGCATTGGCGGATTTTCGGCAATGGCCACCCCAAACTGACGGGCACTTTCAACGGTTTGATCAATTAAAAATTCATCGGCCGCGTGTGCTATGGGACTTAGCCCATACTTTTCGGACACAAAACGAGCTCCAAAAACATGGTCGAGATGTAAATGAGTTTGCAATAATTTCACCGGCTTCAGCCCCAATTGATCAATGGTATCAACCAGCAGCTGGTTTTCGGCATCGGAGAGCATCCCTGCATCTACAATAGCACATTCATTTGTTTCGTCAAATAATAAATAGGTATTCTCCTGAAAAGGATTAAACACCAAAGTCTTAATCTGTAGCATAGTTAGCTGTATGAAGAGTTGATTTCCGATGGTTCCCTTTCCACTACAGGTGTTATGCTGTAAGAAATCAACTACGTGTTTACTAAAATTGTGTTTGAAATATAAAGTTAACTACTTCGTTACGCTTGTCATAAAAACAGTCATTTACGAAAAGTAAACTCCTTGATTTTTATGACTTCGCAAGCC
>NZ_JBQTGJ010000009.1:0-164268 GCF_052400685.1 Geofilum sp. OHC36d9 | reverse complement strand
GAGGTTCGCAAGTCAGGAAATGAGGTTCGCAAGTCAGGAAATGAGGTTCGCAAGTCAGGAAATGAGGTTCGCAAGTCGGGAAATGAGGTTCGCAAGTCAGGAAATGAGGTTTGCAGGTCTGGAAATAAGGTTGGCAAGTCAGGAATTATAGGTTTAAGTCACGAATTTGAGGATGCCCGACGGTTGTCAATGAACTGTTAAAATGACAGAAAGAAAAATCCTTGAAATAAACGACACTTTATCTTAAGTCGGTTCTGTTTAATAGTTGTAAGTGTCAGGTATACAGGTGTTATTTTTTTATTTGTATTCATTATAAAAAAAATAGACATTATTGGAAGTTGATTTATTATGTGTTAAATTGTGTTTGCAAAATAAAATATTCACCTAACACCAAATGAAATGAACAAAACACAAACTAACCAATTCAGGATGTTTTTGAGCACGCAATCTTTCCTTGATTCCAATGCATCCACCTGGAGCAGTATTCCTCGCATTGTCACGTACAAAAACGGGTTCGACGAAATTATTTCCCGTATTCAGTCTAAAAATGAGAGCAGTCACTTAAATGTTGGTGTCACCCAACAAAAAGGGCAACTGAAAGAAACCATTGCTGCCAAGACCTCCATGTTATCGGGAATATTACAAATCATTGCCAGCGAGCAAGGCGATGAAGATCTGGTCAATGCGGTTAAAATAACCCGGTCGGAAATAATAAAATTACGGGAATCGGATTTGAGTGCCACCGTAAAAAACATTACGGTAAAAGCCGAAGAAAACATCGAAGCCCTGGCTGAGTTTGGCGTTACCCCGGAGGTGATTACCGGCATCAACGCCAGCGTCGACGATTATAACGCCCTCATCGGTGAGCCGCGCACCATTTTGAGTCAAAAATATGCGGCTCTCAGCAATATAGAGGAGCTGTTCGACGAGGGTAATTCCATCCTGAAGTTGAAGCTTGACAACTCCATGTTGCTATTTCGCGAAAACCAGGAGGAGTTTTATCAAGGCTACTTAAATGCAAGGACAATTGTTGACAATTGACCCACCTGGTTGCATCAGTAAGAAAGCTCTGCTTTTTACGCTACGCCAACTTTCAAAATGATCTTTCACCCGAATAAACTCACATGTTTCGGGTTAGGTATTCCTTGAATTTGAACATTTCTTATCATGCGCTTGTCTTTATGAACAGATACATAGTTGTTTATTAACCTTAAAATCGAATGTTATGAAAAATGTTGGTGTTGTTTTGTTAATACTGGGCGTTATTGGATTGGCTTATTTTGGCTATGAAGCCTATCAACAGTCCGGCAGTTTTAATGCTTTTGGGGTGGATGTGGCAGTTAGTAAGGCAGACTGGACACCGGTTATTTTAAGTGCTCTGGTGACGGTTGCCGGTTACCTGATTATGAAAATGAAGCGAAAGTAGTAGATCTCATTTAGTTGTTACAAAGCCCCTGTTGATCTGGTTTGATCGGCAGGGGCTTTCTGTTTACTCATAAATTTTGGTTTGTCACTCGCTGTTAATGGGTTTCTACGCAATTGAATTGATTTCGTTTATGTGTCTCCGTTATTTTGAAGGGTAATCTTTATTTAATAATTAAAATGTCTCATTATGGATTCAAATCTTGTTTCAATGGCGCAGCAGTTCTCGGGTTTACCCATGGACTCCCTCATTGGGGGCCCATTAAATGCTGCGGCAACGGCCAATCAGGCCATGGCGCTTACTCAGACCAAATTTTTGCTGGACACTTGTTTCGCTAAGACACCCGGAACAGGTACCCCGGCTCTCGATTCTTATCTTCCTATCATGATTAAGATGGAATTGACCCGCGGCGTATTAACACCCGGCGATACCTCGGCTGATCCGGCAACAATTCAATCTGTTACGACATCTTTTAATTTGCCTCTAATGACTATCGTGCCTTTAAATTCTTTGGCTGTGACATCTGTGGATATCAATTTTGAGATGGAAGTGAAATCCAGTTTTGTTGAAGAACAATCCGAAGCATCGAAGACAGCCATTAAAGCTGAAGCCTCGTTTGAAGCAAAAGCCGGCTGGGGGCCCTTGTCTGTATCCATTAAAGGATCGGCCAGTTACGATAAGGAGGACTCTTCAACACATAATACCCATTATGAGAAGAGTAACTCAGCCAAGTATTCGGTGAATGTTAAAGCCGGACAGCTTCCTTTACCCAAAGGCGTGAATACGATTATAGAGGCCTTTACCAAAGCTATTGAGCCTATAACTATGCCAGTACCAGCTTCAGCTTAGTAGGTTTTTAAATTTTCCACGGAAGGGATGTGTTTTCTTCCGTGGAATTGAACCAGATTTAATGAATAACCAGTATGGCTAACACAATTAATCCCAAAAATTACCAGGGTAATGGTATCGATATTGAAGGTATCCTGGCTGCGCCTTTTATTGCGGCAGTCAAGGCTAACTCAATGATGGCCAGAGATCAAATCCAGTTTTTAATGGATTTCTGTTTTGCTCAGGATGGCGAAGTCTATCATCCGGTTATGATAACGTTGTCTATTACGAGGCATGAAATAGTGCATCAGAGTAATGGCGAAAAGGAGTTGAAAGTTATAGAAGCCAATTTTGAGGTGCCATTACTGACGCTTATTCCCATGAATTCATTGGCCGTGCAGGATGTTGATGTTGCTTTTGATATGGAGATAACGTCTATTTATCAGAAGAGTGATCGGTTAAGGTTGCAGGCTGGTAAGCCCAATGTGTTTAACAAAGGGGCAGAGGCAGCGGTAAAATTGACTGGCACTATTAGCTATGATTCGAGGGAAGCTCAGATTCAGAGTGGAAAAAGTCAGTATCAGAAAAAAAATAATTCAAAAATGGCTGTAACGATGAAAGCCGCGCCTCTTCCATTGCCTGTGGGAGTAACAGCTCTTATTGAGGTGTATTCCAAGAATGTTTCGGTTAATGCTTTAAATAACAAATAAATAAAACGTATAGTTTATGTATGAGCAAAAAATAAATTGTCCGCAATGTCAAAGTGAAATATTGTTTGATATATATACCCTTCTGAAAGGAGGTAAGTTTGTTTGTCAGAATTGTCATGCAGAAATCAGTCTGGCTAAAGAAAGTCGTGACCAGGTCAAAGATACAATGGATAAGTTTGAGGATGTGAAACAACAGGCTTTTCGTCAAGCCGTAAAATAAATTTTACTATGATTAAATTTGAAGCTTTTGTTGATGCCATTCAAAATGCCGTAGTTAAGGCCAACGAGGCATTGAGAGATAACAACGTCGGAGTCATGAACACTTATTTCACCAAAAGCAGGTTGGGTGATAAGGAGGTTTTGACGCCGCAAACGGTCACAATGACCTATCCGCAAATTACCGACGATGGTGTTGTGGTTAAAGAGATACAGGTGCCTTTACTTACTTTAGCGCCTATGGTAACATCGCAGATCGATGAATTTAAGTTTACCACCAATTTGGAGGTGATGCTTGATAATGATGAACTCCAGGTGGGGTTTGGCAGAAGCAGTACGCCCATACGCAAGATATTTGAAAATTCGGAAAAGCCGCAGTCCTCAACGGCAACCATTGAAATTGTGATTAAGCCGCAGGATATGCCCGAAGGTTTCAGGCAGTTGGTTGAGGGGTACGAAAAAGTGTTGCGTGCTCAGCTTCCGCATTGATGGGTGTTTGTTTTATAGCGTTTTGAATTGATCAAAGATGTTGTTGCTGAATGTTTTACTTACCGGAATGCGTTTTTTGCCGATCAGTAATGTGTTGCCTTCCAGTCCGCTAACATTGCAGATGTTTACAATATATGAGCGGTGCACTCTGACAAATTGGTTGGCAGGTAATTTGTCCTCAAAATGTTTAAGAACGCACGAATAGGTGTATTTTTCTGTTTCGGTGAAGATGGTTGTATAATTACTTTCGGCCTGAAGCCAGAGGATATTCTGTAGCGCAACTTTTTGATAGTGTGTCCCTTTTTTGAAGAAAAGGCAGTCGGGACTTGCTGTCTGCCGTTTGTTAAAGCTCGATTGTTCCGTTTTTGGGGCGGTTGACAGTTGGGTTTTTCCATAAAAGTTAAAAAGTGCCATTTCGATTGCGATGCTTATCTGGCGGTCGTTAAAAGGTTTTAAGAGGAAAGCGGCAGGGTTTACCAGCTTTGCTTGCTTAACCACCTGGTCGTTGGCCAGCGAAGTAAGAAATATAAATGGTATGTGGATCTGTTTATTCACAATTCCGGCCAGATCCAAACCTGTTTTATCGCCTTTAAGCGAGATATCGAGTAGTAAAATATCAACCATATTTTGTGTCAAAAAAGTAGTGGCCTCGTCTACATTGTCAATGGTTGCTGCTATTTGATAGCCCATGTCGGTTAATCGTAATGCGATGTCTTCGGCAATCATTATTTCGTCTTCAACGATAAGAATTTTTATTTTTTGGGTCATAGTTTCTGAAGTTTTTGAAGCTCAAATTGCAATTCCCAGCGGCAACCATCCTGATTGACCTGAGTAATAGTACCATTGAGCTGTTTGGTTAGTGAGTGGATTAATTTTAGGCCTATAGAGCGATGGCCGGGGATGTTTGTGTCGGAAATGCCTGTTCCGTTGTCTGATATAATTAAATGTACATTCGAATGATTCTCAAATAGCAGCAGACTAAGTTTTAGTTTTTTGTTTGTTATAGAACATTGATTGGTTGCATGTTTTAATGAGTTGGTTACAAGTTCGTTGATGATCAGCCCGATTGGGATTGCCACATCAATATGTATGGTTACGTCATCTACATAAATTTCGGTGCTGACTTGCTCCTCCATTCCAAACGTTAAATTATTAACCAATTCGGTGATGTAGTCTTTGAGTCGGATGTGAGTGCCGATATCTCTATCTTTCGCATACAGCTTTTGATGAATCAGCATCAGCGAGTCCACACGACGGCGTGCCGCTTCAAGTTCTTCGGCGGCGGGCTGACCTTTCAGCTGTCTTGCCTGCAACGAAAACATGCTCGAAATCATTTGCAGGTTATTTTTTACTCTGTGATTTAGTTCGCGCAACAAAATGGCTTTTTCCTGATCTCTTTGTTCTATGGTACTTTTTTGTTGTGATACTTTTTGGTAGGCTTTCTTTATTGAGTATTCTAGCCTGTAAAGAATAAATAATAAAATGAGTAAGATTGAAATGCCTGCTGTCAGAAATATGAGTTGTATCCGTTTGTTATGGTTGCCTTTTTTAAGCAACTGAATGTCGGTTTCTTTTTTTTCAAGCAAGTATTGGCTTTCTATTTGAACAATGCGTCGGGTATTTGTGATATTAACCAGGCTGTCGTTATAAATTTCGAATTCTTTGCGGTATTTCAGTGCTTCCTGATACCGACCAGCGTTTTCGTAAAATAGAGCAAGTTCTTTGCTGATGTCCCTGATTTGTTCTTTGAGTGTCGATTTCTTTGCAAGGGAAAGTGATTTTAGCAATAGTTTTTCTCCTTCGCGGTTCTTTTTTTCTTTAATGAGAATTTTGGCCAGGCCCGATTGATAAACAGATACTGAATAATTGTCGTTGAGACAACAGAGTATGGCTATGGCTTTTTTCAGATGGTATTTGGCTTTGTTATTTTGTTGGGTTTCTGAATAAACAAGACCAAGGTTTCCGGTGGCATAGCCTTCTATGTGTTTATTATTGTTGGTTATTTGCAGACATTCAAGTAAGCAGGCTTCAGCACTGTCGTATTGGTTGGTTAAACGGTATGTTTCACCCATATTAATTAGCGCTAAAACCAGGTTTGCAGTGTCCTTCCTTTGTCGAAAGTTTTTGATGGCTTTTTTAATGTATTTTTTACCGTTTTCAAAGTTCTGATCATTTGTATAATGGGAACCTAATTGGAGTTGTATTCCGGCCATCTTGTTATGCCAACCCAGTTCGTCATATATTTTAAGTGCCTTAAAGGAAGCATCAACAGCTTCGGGGTAGTTTCCTAATTTTCTTTGACAAAGACTTATTAGTTCGTACGAAAGAGCCACTTTGCAGGTAAAATTATTTTTTTCGGCCAGCGATAGTGCTCGTCGGGCAAAGGATAAACCTTCCGAATCTGTTGATGTTTGCGCATTCGACAGTAAAAAATCTATTCTTTCATCGTCGGTTTCTAATTCCTCAACTATTTGTAACAGGCTATCCATGTGAAATCTGTTTTGTGACACACAGGTTATGCACATTCCCATCAGGATAAACAAGAGTTGAGATCGTATCATCTATAGTTTTTTTACTTTTCCCGGAGGTATGGATTCTGTGGTATTTCCTATTAAAGGGTCAATAATTCCTATTTTATTGGTGCCGTCAATTTTGAAAAGTATGGCATATTGGAGGTTGTTTGCGCAGGTCATTTTTTTAGCTGTGTATAAATCAAAAGAATCCGTTTCGTCTGATTCAACATAGAAGTGCCCGTCAACGCTATACCTGTATGAAGTCTTTTCTAAATCAAAAATGCCGGCCCAGTCTTCAATGGTGGGTAAGCTTTCTGATATCATTGACAGGTTTAATTCTGCTTTGGGAGAGGTGGTATTTCCTGAATTTTTTAGTAGTGATAACTTTAATTTTGTTAATGATTCAATAATCTTAATTTTATAATGTGAATTTTCATCAATTGATAAAATTTGTCGTCCCTTCCAGTAAACGTCCGGCGCATCGAAGGTGCAGAATTGGTCGGTTTTGAAAGGTTTGTCCATTGTTCCCCAGACAGAATCGTTGCCGAAGAATTTTAACATGCTTTCTGTGTCAACATAAATTGTAATTGTTTGTGTCATAGCTTTTAAAATTTATGAGTTATGTCATGTTTGTAATTGTTTTGTGAATGTAGCTATATTATAGAATTATACAATATTTAGTTTTAGTGTTATTTAACAGCTATATTATTGTTCAGTAGAACGTTGCTTTTCGGCACGATTAAATCTCCTTTTATTTAAATTTTTTTGCTCTTTCCAATAGTTTGTAATACATTTGACCAGTTGGTTAAACTAAATAGTTAAACTAGATGGTTGATATTAAAGATAACAAAAAGGGACCCACACCGGAGGAGCTGATTCTTGAAGCCGCGCGTCGGGTTTTTGTACAAAAGGGTTTTGATGGTGCCAGAATGCAGGAAATTGCTGATGAGGCAGGGGTGAACAAAGCATTGGTACATTATTATTATAGAAGTAAGGATAATTTGTTTGAAGCTATTTTTAGTGATGCTTTTAAGCGGTTTTGGCCTTCTCTTGAGCCGGTAATGGCCAAAGGCGATGTATCGGTGAAGGGATTGATTCGGGCTGCTGTTAATGGTTACATGGATATTTTAATAAAAATGCCATATCTGCCTATGTTTGTAGTCGGTGAAATTAACCGCTCGCCCGGGAGAATTGAAGGCTTATTGAAGACGGCTGGTATTCAGCCTCAGGTTATTGTTGATTTCTTTCAAAAACGGATGAATCTTGGTGAAGTTGTTAAAATGAATCCGCGGGAGATTTTTGTCAACATTGTCGGGTTATGTGTTTTCCCATTTATTTCTAAACCGCTTTTGTGTCGTATGTTATGGGAGTCGACGGACGAGTATGATGAATTTATTGAGAAGCGTCGTGATGCTTTGTATGAATTTATTTGTCGGGCAATATTGGTCAATCCGTAAGTTTTAAAATTTGAAACAAATAATTGTTATGTGGAAAGCAATTTTAGGGGTTTTGTTATTTAATGGGTCGCTTTTGCTGTCGGCTCAGACACATTCGGTGGATGACTACTGGCGCATGGCGCGTGAGAATTATCCGTTATTGCAGGGGCGTGAGTCATTGATTGCAGCGTCTGAATTGAAGGTTAAAAATATTCAGAGTGCCTGGCTGCCTCAATTGGATGTGTCGGGACAGGCTACCTGGCAAAGCGATGTGCCACATGTAACGGGCATTACTTCAATGTCGTTCAGCATTCCGTCGGCACCCAAAGACCAATACAAGATAGCACTGGATGTGTCTCAGACTTTGTACGATGGCGGTCGCACCCGCCTGCGCGCAAAGGCGGAAGCAATCAGTGGCGACTTGCAACTGGTGGATGTGGAAGCTACCTTACAGCAGGTGCGAAGTGCGGTGACTCAGCTGTTTTTTAATGCTTTGATGCTTGAGGCGCAGAAGAAACAGTTGGATTATGTTTCTAACGATCTGAATGCCAGGCTGGCCGAACTGCAGGTGGCCTTTGAAAATGGGGCCGTGTTAAAATCATCGGTGCAGGCATTGAAAGTGGAACGCTTACGCATACAGCAAAAGCTAATTGCTTTGGACGAAGCAGAACGATCTTTGTTGAGCAGTCTGGCATTGTTCACGGGACAGGATGGTATTGACATTTCTGAATTGGCAGAGCCCGGGGATGCTACTTTTGAAACGCCTTTACAACGTGCTGAATATGAGAAGTTTGATTTGCTGAAGTCGCAGGCCGATGCCGGGATTATGCTGTACCGGCGCAATCGGTTACCCGTTATGGCTGCTTTTGCTCAGGCCGGTTATGGCAACCCGGGCTACAATATGCTTCAGGATGAGTTCGATACGTTTTTGATGGTGGGGGTTAAGGTTAAGTGGACGCCATGGGATTGGAAGCAATCACGCCGTAACCGCGGGGTATTACAAAATCAGAAAGAGTGGGTGGACTATCAGCAGCAGAGTTTTGAGCTTCAGCAGCAGCGGGATTTTTTACAGGCGGCCGGTGAGACGGAGCAGTACCGCAAAATGATGGAGAAGGATGAAGAGATAATTCAGCTTCAAAGCGAAGTGACCAGTGAATATCGTACGCAGCTAAAGCGTGGAGCCATTACTTCGGCCGATTATCTGGCTGAATTGAATGCTGAAGCACGTGCGCGGCTCGACAGGGATTTGCATCGCCTGAACTATTTGCACAGTCTGGCTCAACGTCAGCAGATAGGGACCAATGAAGATTAACCGACGTTCTGAGCAGTCTCCGGTTCTTTTTTATAAATGATTGTTTTATGACAAGCGAAGAGTTCTATTCAAAGGTTTAAAGTAAAATGTTTTGGTAAGAAACGAGCCATGAATTATTTCACATACAGGAGGTTGATTAATTATGGTGAGTTTCTTGTGATTTTAAAAATCAAATAATAAACAGATGAAAAAAATTGACAATACAGTTTGGTCCCGATTACTACTTCTTATATTGGTATTGGGCGGTTTTACGTCTTGCGGGAAGGGTTATCCGGAAGCCGATGCTTATGGTAATTTTGAGGTTGATGAGGTGGTGGTTAGTGCCGAAGAAAACGGCCGGTTGCTGAAATTTGAACTCAACGAAGGCGATGCTGTTACTGCCAATCGGAAGTTGGGATTAATTGATACAGTGATGCTTGTGTTGAACCGTCAGCAGCTGGATGCTTCGGCGCTATCGGTTCAGGCACGGTCCATGCAGCTTCAGAAGACCATTGAGGTACAAAAAGCCCGGCTTGAAATGTTGCAAAAGGAGGCACAACGTGTGATTCAGATGTTCGATGCCGGTGCCGCTACTCAACGTTCGTATGATGAGGTTACGGGGCAACTGCTGGTGGCCCGGCGTGAATTGGCGCAGGTGCGATCACAGGAAGCAGCACTTAAGGCTGAGACGGCATTGATAGGAGCTAAGAAGGCAATGTTGAACGAACAATTAAAACGTTGTCGTGTGGTGTCGCCTGTAAGCGGTACGGTGCTTCAAAAATATGTTGAGGCGGGCGAAATGGTGGCACCCGGCAAGCCTTTGTTTAAGGTGGCCGATATTCATAATATTGAGTTGAGGGCTTATGTGTCAGGTAGTCACCTGAGTGAGGTGACAATAGGTCGGGAAGTGACCGTCCGTTACGACAAGGGCAAAAATGATTATGGCGTTACCACCGGAAAAATTTCATGGATATCGTCATCGGCCGAGTTTACACCGAAAATTATTCAGACCAAAGAAGAACGTGTTGATTTGGTTTATGCCTTTAAGGTGATTGTACCCAATAAGGATGGTGTGTTGAAGATTGGAATGCCCGGCGAAGTACTGTTTGACAAATAGTGCTTGCAGGAAAAGGCTTGTGGCAGATAAGAGATATTCAAAGTCAAGTCTTGCGAAGCCCTAAAACGCAATGTGTTTGTGTGATGTAATTGTAATAAATGGTAGTGTATGCCCGAGAACTCCGGCGACAGATTACGAAGGCTTCATATTTGAGGTTTTCGAAGCTCAAAAAGATGTGAGTTGACTCTTGAAAATGCTCATTTTGAAAGCGGGCCTAACAAAAAAAGATGGAGTTTTTTTGCAGACACGAGATAGAAGAAAAGCCGATGATTCAAGTTACCGATATAACTAAAAAATTTGACGATGTAGAAGCCTTGCGGGGCATCTCCTTCCAGGTGAACGATGGCGAATTATTTGGCGTCATTGGTCCCGACGGTGCCGGAAAAAGTACGTTGTTTCGTATTCTGATATCCTTGTTGTTGGCCGACAGTGGCTCGGTGCGGTTATGGGGGCTTGATCCGGTTGCCGATTATCTTAAGGTGCGGAGGATGGTGGGCTACATGCCCGGGAAATTTTCATTGTACGAAGATTTATCCATTGAGGAAAATCTGGCGTTTTTTGCGTCGGTGTTTGGCACAACCATTCACGAAAATTACTATCTCATCAAAGATATTTATCAGCAGATAGAGCCTTTCAAAACCAGGCCTGCCGGGAAGCTATCGGGAGGTATGAAGCAGAAGCTGGCCCTGTCGTGTGCGTTAATTCACAAGCCTCGTTTGCTGGTGTTGGATGAGCCGACCACCGGTGTGGATGCCGTCTCGCGCAGTGAGTTTTGGGAGATGCTTAAACGACTGAAGGAATATGGCATAACCATTTTGGTGTCAACTCCCTACATGGATGAGGCCACCTTGTGTGATCGCGTGGCGCTGATGCAGCAGGGACGTGTTATGGATGTTGCAACCCCGGCAAAGGTTGTGGCCGGTTTTTCCGGGCGGTTGTTTGGCGTACGTGGTCCTGATATGTATCAACTTATTAACGATTGCCGGGCTTTTGATGCTTCGGTATCTGTTTTTCCGTTTGGTGAAGAGCTGCATATTTCTTTTAAAGATGGTGGTGACTTTTCAGATGGCTTACTTGCCTGGTTGAAAGAGAAGGGGCATGTGGCTGTTTCTATCTCTGAAATTAAACCCGGCATCGAAGATCGTTTTATGGCGCTGATGGCGAAATGAAGAAGCCGAAGGGATGATGGGTCACATAATGCAAAGGGGAATTTGAAATGAAAGGTTCAATTTACCTGTAAATTAAATGATGTACGAATGAGAGACGACACAATAGATAATGGTACAGATAAGTCGGTGTTGGTTGATAATCTGGTAAAGAAATTTGGCAGTTTTACGGCCAATGATCATCTCACTTTTCACGTCAATAAAGGGGAGATATTTGGGTTTCTGGGCGCTAATGGAGCCGGGAAAACTACAGCTATTAAGATTTTGTGTGGCTTGACGTCGCCAACATCCGGCACTGCAATGGTGGCAGGCTATGATGTGGCCCGACAACCCGAAATGGTGAAGAAGCGCATTGGTTACATGAGTCAGAAGTTTTCATTGTACGACGATTTAACGGTGTTCGAAAATATCAGGTTGTTTGGAGCGATATATGGTCTTAGCAAGCAGGACATTAATGCGCGAGCCAACGATATTTTTGTTCGGCTGAATCTTGAAGGGGCCCGAAACCGGCTTATCAGAACATTGTCGTTGGGGTGGAAGCAGAAATTGGCTTTTTCTGTGGCCATTTTGCATCGTCCCGAAATTGTTTTTCTGGATGAGCCAACCAGTGGTGTAGACCCGGTGACCAGACGCCAGTTTTGGGAACTTATCTACCAGGCGGCTCACGATGGCATTACGGTATTTGTAACCACGCATTATCTTGATGAGTCGGAGTATTGTGACCGTGTCACCGTCATGGTCGACGGACGTATCAGCGCACTGGATACCCCGGCTAATCTGAAAAAACAATTCAACGCACCAGATATGAATAATGTTTTCCTGAAGTTGACCCGAAATGTTTAAAATGATGTCTATTGTCTGTACTAACGTTCTTGATTTTTTGAACGGAATTTGGTGGTTGTGGCTGTTTGCCATGGTTCAGTTTCTGGCCTATGGTATACTGGTGGGGATGAAAGTTAAAACCAAAAGACGACCAAACACTTTTTATAGTCAAACTCAAAATATTATGGACAGGCACAACATCAAGTTTGTCGATAAACAAAGTGTTTAAAGTCTGAAATTCATAACCAAGGCTTGCGAAGTCGTAGACTTTATAGACAAACACGAAATAATAATTATTAAAATGAAACGAGCCATGGGAATTGATTCGCACACAGAAGTATGATTATCCCGGCGAGTTCCATCTGGCAACTGAAAAACAAATTATAATCATATGAAACGAACATGAATTTTAGCATTCTAAAATACACACAGGAGAATGATTAAAATTCATCGAGAGTTCCATATGACCATTGAAAGATAAATTTAAACATATGAAACAACTAATAGCCTTCATCAGGAAGGAAGCAATGCACATATTTCGTGATTATCGCACCATGTTGGTGTTGTTTCTTATGCCTGTAGCACAGCTTTTGATTTTTGGATATGTTATCTCAACTGAAATAAAGGATGCCAGAATCGGCGTGTTGGATAAGGCACATGATTATTCGTCGCGGCAGTTGGTTGATCGTCTGAGTGCTTCAGGTTATTTCAGGGTGGTTGATTATCTTCAGAGTGAGCACGAAATTGAGAGTGCCTTCCGCAAAGGTGATTTTCAAATGGCAGTGGTCATTGGTGAAGGGTTTGGAAATAATATGATACGTCCCGAAGGAAGTCGTATTCAGCTTATTGCCGATGCTTCGGATGCCAATACAGCTCAAATGCTGGTTAGTTATGCATCCGGTGTTGTTTCCAAATATGCGGCGGAGCAGAAGACATTTCCCGCTCACGGATCCATTGAAACAGAAATAAGGATGTTTTTTAATCCGGCGCTTAAGGGGGTCTACATGTCTATTCCCGGTATTATGGCTATGGTACTTATATTGGTGTCAGCCATGATGACATCCATATCAATAACCCGCGAAAAAGAATTCGGTTCCATGGAGGTGTTGTTGATCTCTCCTCTTAAACCATTTCAGATTATACTGGGAAAAGTGACGCCTTATGTGGTTTTGTCATTTATTAATGCCTTAACCATCATTGTAATAGGCGTGTTTGTGTTTAAGGTGCCGGTGGTTGGGAGCTTGTTCTGGCTGTTGATTATAAATTTTATTTACATTTTGTTGGCCTTATCGCTGGGAATATTTATCTCAACGGTGGCTAAAAGTCAGATGGTAGCTATGTTCATTTCTATGATTGGGTTGATGCTGCCAACCATATTGTTGTCTGGTTTTATTTATCCGGTTGCCAGTATGCCAAAGGCGTTGCAGGTAATTAGTGTCATTATGCCGGCACGCTGGTACATTCAGGCCATGAAAACAGTGATGTTTAAAAGCGGTGAATTGATTTTTATATGGAAAGAGCTGCTTATATTAATCTCATTTTTTGTTGTTTTCATGGTTTTGAGTGTTCGTAATTTTAAAATTCGATTACAGTAAACTGATGGGCCGGCACAACTTCATGTCAGCAAGTAAACGTCGTGTTTTTTATTAAAATTTTTGGTGATGCGAACAATATTATATCTTCTTCAAAAAGAGTTTATTCAGATATTCAGGAATAAAACCATTCTGCCGCTGATATTTATTCTGCCGGTACTGCAGTTATTGATTTTGGTGAATGCCGCTACCATGACAATGAAGAATTTAAGAGTGGAGGTGGTTGATAGTGATCATTCACAGCTGAGCCGACAGTTGTTGACTGAATTACAGGCATCGCCGTTTTTTGTGGTGGCGGTGAACGATCAAACGGTGACACAGGCGGTTGATGAGCTGGAAAAGAGTACCGCCGATTTGGTATTGGTTATTCCTCGCGGCTTGGAAAAGTCGCTGACGCTTAATAATAACAGCACCGTACAGGTTTTGGCCGATGCGGTTAATTCGCAGCAGGCTCAACTGGGATATGCTTATCTGCAACAGGTTATAACCCGTTTGGGACGTAACTTGCAGGTAGAGATGGCCACTGTTGCAACCGGTGGGGGCATTGTGGTTTCTTCACGGTATTGGTTTAATCCGGGATTGAATTATAAATTTTTTATGTTTCCGGGCATTCTTGTGATTTTAGTCTCTGTTATAGGAATGTTTTTGACGGCCATCAACCTTGTTCGTGAAAAAGAGATGGGTACCATCGAGCAAATGAATGTGACGCCGGTTCGCAAGTCTCAGTTTATCATCGCCAAACTGGTTCCTTTTTGGGTTATAGGGCTGTTCGAGCTGGCTTTTGGCCTGCTCATTGGTAAATTGATATACGGTATTCCCATGGTTGGGAGTTTGTGGCTTTTATTTGGCATGGCGGCCATATACCTGATCGGTTTACTGGGGTTGGGGTTGCTGATCTCAACTTTCTCGGCTTCGCAGCAACAGGTTACTTTTGTAAGCTATTTTTTCCTTTTAGTGTTTATCCTGATGAGTGGAATTTTTACTTCTGTGGATAATATGCCGCAATGGGGACGTTGGCTCAACACGCTTAATCCTGTTTATTATTTTATCGATATTGTTCGAAGCATTCTGTTGAAAGGTGCGGGCTTCAGGGATTTGTTAGCGCCTTTTACTGCTATTTCCGTATTGGCGGTGGCATTGGTGTCATTGGCCGTGCGGAATTATCGTAAAACGGTATAAACGGCAAAAGGAGATCTTTATTTTGCGCATAAAATATGGGTGTATGACTGTTAAATCGACTTCATTCCTTATTTTTACAAAAATAATCAAATGATTATGCGCCAACTGTCTTTGCTGATTTCGATTTTTATTTTTTGGGGATGCCATCACGCCTCGTCCCGAACCGGCGGTTTGGTGGATCATTCATCCGATATTATTTGTACTTCTCAGGACTCGTTGATTTTTGAGGATTGGGCTAAAAGTTATCAGTCTGCACCGGAAACAGATCCCTCATGGTCGAATCTTTTACCTGCCATTGGCCGGCAGTTTCTGGGTACACCTTATGTGGCAAAGACGCTGGAAGTGCCGGGCAATGAGCATTTGGTGGTGAATCTGCGTGAGATGGATTGTACTACTTTTTTGGAATATGTGCTCGCAATGGCAACAATTGTACGTCATGAGGAGCTTAACTGGAATGCTTTCTGTGATGCTTTGGTACGCATTCGTTACCGCAATGGTCGGGTAGAGGGTTTTCCTTCGCGATTGCACTATTTTACCGAGTGGATGCATCACAATAATTTGTTGTTAATCAGTGACTCACTGGGCGATGCTGCGCTGAATACCAATGTTGATTTTATGTCTCGAAATCCACAGTATTATAGGCAGTTGAAAGATGATACGACTTTGATAAAGGCCATCAGAAATACCGAACAACACATTGCCGGTTACAACATGCGGTTTATCACCAGGGATCATCTTCCCCTGGTGGCAAATTATATTCGTAATGGCGATATCATTGCCTTTGTATCGTCGGTCAGCGGACTGGATGTTTCACACACTGCCCTGGCTTTGTGGGTCGATGGTGATTTGCACTTGTTACACGCTTCCACGCGACAGAACAGGGTGGAGGTTTCACCTGTTTCGTTAACCGTTTATTTGGAGGGTATGTCTACTGTTACAGGTATTTTGATAGGCCGTATGCCGTAATTTATTATCTCTGATGCTAAATTTTTGTTATGACTAAACATCGCTGTGATTGGCCGGGTAATGACCCGTTAATGATTGATTATCACGACAACGAATGGGGAACACCTGTTCATGATGAGCGCAAATGGTTCGAATTTCTGGTGCTCGACACTTTTCAGGCTGGCCTTAGCTGGCGTACCATTTTGCATAAACGTGAAAATTTTCGTGCGGCCTTTGATCAGTTCGATTATGAAAAAATAGCCTTATACGATGAAGATAAGGTGGAGACGCTATTGCGTGATGCCGGAATAATACGTAACCGGTTAAAAGTGCAGGCAACCATTGCCAATGCCCGGTGTTTTATTAAGTTGCAGCAGGACGAAGGCTCTTTTGATTCCTTTGTGTGGAAATTGGTTGACGGTAAGCCGGTGGTTAATCATTGGATGAGTATTCAGGACGTGCCTGCGACTTCGCCGCTTAGCGATGCGTTAAGTAAAATTCTTAAAAAGAAGGGCTTTAAGTTTGTGGGGTCAACTACTTGCTATGCTTTTTTACAGGCCGCGGGCGTCGTAAACGATCATTTGATGGATTGTTTTCGGTTTGAGGAATTGAAACATTTATAGGCTCTGAGGTTTGCTTGCCGTTTTTTGTTCGTTGTCAGACTGATGATTTTGGCTGCTGGCCAATTGTTTAAATCTTTCAGAATGTCTGGTATATCGGCTATTGATATCCTTTCGTCGATAAATTTTTTGTTTCTGTTTTTTGTTCCTCATTTTTGTCCTTTGAAATAACCCAGAACGATAGCAAAATCTGGAATAGGGATAACTACCTCAATGCACAATGGAATTTGTCTGGCAGAACCAGTGTTTTATCGTTATTTCGTTTTTTTATATGCTATGATTGGTGTCTTTTTGGGCTTGAGTCGCCTCGCAAATCAGCGGCTCCCGAACTCATTGAAGCACTTCGATACGAGTCGTTTTATTGCTTTGTAATATTTATAAATGAGTTATATGTCATTCAAACGTGCTTTTTCACTAAGAGGACTTCTTATTCACACGCTTTTTTGGGTGTTTTGGGTTGTGGTGCCTTTTCTGTTTTCAATGGTTGATGGACGCATGCACACGTCAATACCGCCTGACTATTATTACCGCACCGTATTTACAATGGTCCTGTTTTATGTTAATTATTTATGGTTGATTGATAAAGCGCTGTTTAATCGCAAAATACTTGTTTATATCGCTATCAATCTTGGTCTGGTATTGTTATTTATCGCTTTTGAAGTTTTAAGACATGAACTCACGTCGCCCGATTTTAACTCTTACATACCCAGGCTGAAGAGTGACCATTCTATGATGATCAGTCGCCGCCGCCCTCCATATCTGTTTATGCTTACAGGTATGTTTTTTTCGTATGTATTTGCCATTAGTATCGCAATTGCTATAAAGGCGACAACCCGTTGGTTTATGCTGGATGCTCAGCGTAAATCTCTGGAAAATGAGAATTTGAAGTCGGAGTTAAGTAATTTAAAAATGCAGCTCAATCCGCATTTTTTCTTTAATACGTTAAACAATATTTATTCGCTCATTCAGTTATCGCCCGATAAGGCGCAGGATGCGGTGCACCGGTTGGCAAAATTGATGCGTTATCATTTGTATGAAACCAATTCAGATACAGTACCGCTTAAAGGCGAACTTGATTTCCTGGAAAGTTATGTGGCTTTGATGAAGTTGCGTACCGGAGCAAATATGAAAGTAAACTTCAGCTATTCGGTGGAAGACGATGGTGATATGATTGCCCCATTACTGTTTGTTCCTTTGGTTGAAAATGCCTTTAAATATGGAGCTAGCAGTGATTCTAACTCTGTGATTCTGATTCATGTTAATGAGGAAAACCATGTACTGGAGGTGAAGGTTGAAAACTCCGTTTTTGTCAATCCTGAAGCGTTGGATGCTCATGGGGGAATTGGGTTGGATAATTTGCAAAAGCGTCTTCGCCTTATTTATCCCGAGCGTTATTCCTTTGATGCAGGGTTGCATGGTGAAATGTTTGTTGTAAATTTAGTCATCCGGTTATAAAAATATTAAGTATGGCAATAAGCATTAATTGTTTGATAGTGGATGATGAACCGTTGGCTCTTGATTTGATTGAGAGCTATGTGGCTAAGACGCCCTTTTTGAAATTGGCAGGTAAGTGTAGCAGCGCTTTTCAGGCCATGGAGGTGATGGCTGCTCAGGAGGTTGATTTATTGTTTTTAGACATTCAAATGCCCGGACTAACAGGCGTTGAATTTTCAAAATCGTTGAATGGCAGTGTGCGGGTTATTTTTACTACGGCATTTAGTGAGTTTGCCCTCGAAGGTTTTAAGGTGGATGCACTTGATTACCTCGTTAAGCCATTTAATTATGCCGAGTTTGTGCGAGCTGCCAACAAAGCATTGACATGGTTTTCGCTTTCAAAGTCGCCACATAGCGTGCCGGATAATCTTCCCTCTCAATCGATGATGGTTAAAGCGGGCAGTAAGCTTGAACGGGTTGATTTAAAGGATGTCCTTTACATCGAGAGCATGGGCGATTATGTAAAAATATTTTGTAAAGAGAAAGAGCATCCTGTCATAACACAAATGACCATGAAGTCGATGGAGGAAAAGTTGCCTGATAAAAAATTTTTTAGGGTACACCGGTCTTTTATTGTCAATGTGGAACAGGTTCAGGTTATTGAGCGTAACCGTATTGTTTTCGGTAAAGTTTACATCCCCATTTCTGAGTCGGTGCGTGAAAATTTTAACAAGCTGTTGGGAGATCGTTTTTTGATGTGATATTTTTTGTTTAACTAGTGTTTGTCTATAAAGTCCAACTTCTGCGTTACGCTTGCTCTCAAAATGGTCATTTACGGGAGTAAACTCACATTTTTCGAGCTGCGCAAGCCTTGAATTTGAACTTTATAGCTCAAACTCCCGACTTTATAGACAGGCTCTAACTAGTGTTGCTGTATTGTTTTGTGGTTTCCTGTTCCTGTGATTCATTATTCGGGTCGTAAGAAGACCTTTTTATGAGCCTCAATTTTTTAGAGCTTTTGAATGGCCATAACAATCAGATACATGGCAAATCCAACCAAAAATGTACCGCAAACGGCAATTAAACGGCGATATATTTTATCGGTAAAGAGTTTTCGCCCTTTACTCACTGCTGTTGAGATAGCCGAATACCAGATATAATCACCGGCAATGTGTCCCAAAAAGAAGATGATAATGCCGGTCGTCCCATATTCCTGCGCATAAACAATGTATCCCAATCCGATGGTGGCCCACCATATTATCCAGTAAGGGTTCACCAGACTCATGATTGCGCCTGTTACCAACAGATTGTGTTTTGTTTTGTTTGTTTCGCTTTTAGCGATGGTGAGCGATGGCAGTGATTTGAACATACCCCATGCCATCCATAGCATAACTGCCCCGCCGGCAAATGATGTTATCATAAAAAATAAAGGCTGCTTAAACACGGGGCCTAAGCCTAATATGAGTGCAATAATGAGAGCTATTTCCAACATGGCATGACCTGTAATGAGCAAAGGGCCGGCAGCCATGCCGCGATGTGTGCTTTCGCTAATGGTGACTGTGAGCAACGGCCCGGGCATCATCGCACCCGAAAAGGCAATGATAAATGAGGTGAAAAACAGGCTGATGTATGCAAGCATGCTAAACATTTTAAAGAATTGTGAAAAGTGATCTGAATGATCCTTTTAAGGATATGTATAACGCAGAAGTTGAACTTTTCTTGCAAGCACTAGCTCATTCGGCCTTTATAATCTTGATATCCAAATTCACGTACTATTTTTAAACCGCTGTTATCGTTCCAGATTCCTATAGCTGGATGTGGTACGCCATTAAACATGGTTGTTTTAACAATTGTGTAATGAATCATGTCTTCGAACACAATTTTGTCGCCCACTTTTAAAGGAGCATCAAAGGACCAGTCGCCGATGAAATCGCCCGATAAACAGCTGTTCCCGCCCAGTCGGTAGGTTGGTTTCCCTTTAACGGGTTCCTGATGGGCACCTTGTACATGCGGTTTGTACGGCATTTCTAAACAATCGGGCATATGTGCTGTAAACGAAACGTTTAGTATGGCGGTTTTGATACCGTGGTTCTCTACAATGTCAACGACTTCAGAGACCAGAACGCCGGTATTCCAGGCGAAGGCACTGCCGGGTTCCAGTATAATATCGACGTTCCATTTGGCTTTGAAACGTTGTAAAAGTTCCACCAAATGATTTACGTCATAGTCTTTGCGGGTTATAAGATGTCCCCCACCCATGTTAAACCATTTGATCTGTTTCAGATAGGTTCCAAATTTCGATTCAATGGCTTCAAGTGTTTTTTCAAGGTTATATGAAGAGCTTTCACAGAGTGAGTGAAAGTGAATGCCTTCAATTTCTGGCGGTAGCTTGTCAGGCATCTGACTGGCAACAACGCCCATGCGTGATCCCGGCGAACACGGATTGTACAGGTCGGTCCCCACTTCGCTGTATTCGGGGTTGATGCGTATGCCCAAGGACACTTTGCGTTCAAAGTTTTTTACCATCGGCAAAAAGCGGTTGAATTGACTGAATGAATTGAAGGTGACATGACTGCTGTATTTTAGTATGGTCGGAAACTCTTTCTCGGTGTAGGCCGGCGAATAAGTGTGAGCCAGACTGCCCATTTCTTCAAAAGCCAGGCGCGCCTCGTGAATGGAACTGGCCGTTGAGTAGGGAATATATTCCCGTACAATGGGAAATGCCCGCCACAAGCTGAAAGCTTTAAACGCCAGTATGATATTAATGCCGGCGCGTTCTTTTACCGATTTGATGAGACTTAAATTGTTACGCAACAGTTGTTCATCCAGAACATAGCAAGGGGTAGGTATTTGTGTGATACTAATGGACATCCTGATATTTTTTATTGATTTGATGTAAATATAGCTGTTTTTATAAAATCAGAAAGGGCTTCACAATTGCGAAACCCTCACTGTATTCAGTTTTCTAACTGTTGTAACTCTATGCGTTACAGCTCCAGATCAACGTCATGCAATTCAACCCATGGTAACCCATGTTGGTTCAGTTCGTGCATAAACGGATCGGGATCAAATTCTTCAACGTTGTAAACGCCCGGTTTTTTCCAGATGCCTTTGAGATACATCATGGCGCCTATCATACACGGAACGCCTGTCGTATAACTCACAGCCTGTGTCCCTGTTTCCTTATATGCCACTTCGTGGTTGCAATTATTATAAACATAATAGGTCTTTTCATGGCCATCTTTTTTACCCTTAATACGGCAGCCGATGGAAGTCCAGCCTTTATAGTTTTTACCCAGATCGCCGGGGTTGGGCAATACGGCTTTCAGAAATTGAATAGGAACAATTTCCATTCCGTTGTACATTACAGGTTCAATGCCGGCCATGCCAATGTCCTGAATAACCCGCAGGTGTGTAAGATATTCCTGTCCAAATGTCATCCAGAACCGAGCGCGTTTTATGGTAGGGAAATTTTTTACCAATGACTCCAACTCCTCGTGATAAATCAGGTACGATTCCTTTGGCCCAATCTCAGGGTAGTTAAGCGGTTTGTGAATCTCATGCGGTTCCGTGTAAATCCATTGGCCGTTTTCCCAGTATTTACCTTTTTGCGTCACTTCGCGAATATTAATTTCGGGATTGAAATTGGTCGCAAAAGCTTTGCCGTGGTCTCCGGCATTACAGTCAACAATATCGAGATAGTTGATTTCGTCAAAGTGATGTTTGGCTGCATAGGCGGTGTATATGCTGGTTACACCCGGATCGAATCCGCAGCCCAGAATAGCGGTGAGGCCGGCTTCTTTAAATCGATCCCGATAAGCCCATTGCCATTTATATTCAAATTTGGCTTCTTCTTTGGGTTCGTAATTGGCCGTGTCGAGATAGGCCACGCCGGTTTCCAGACAGGCATCCATAATGGTTAAATCCTGGTAGGGAAGTGCAACATTGACCACCAGATCGGGCTTAAACTCGTTGATTAGTTCAACCAGCTCGGGCACATTGTCGGCATCTACCTGTGCCGTTTGAATTCGATTGCCGCCAATTTTTTGGGCAATGACATCGCATTTGCTTTTGGTGCGACTGGCCAACATAATTTCAGAGAAAACATCCGGCAATCCGGCCATTTTGTGAACTACTACAGTTCCTACGCCACCGGCGCCGATTACTAATACTTTACCCATTTTATTGTTTATTTTATACCGGTTAATAGCCCCCTTTTGGGGAGGCACAAAGGAATAAAAAATATTGGAATCTTACTTTTTTTATTTCCAATTTCATCTAAAGATACAATAGTTCGTTAAAATTATACAGCTGCATGGTTCTCAATGTTTTGCAGATTGATGGCGAGTACTTTTAACGCCTTAAAAATAAGTTGGTTGTGGCTGTTGTGGCGTTGGCATTTTTTAATGATGACTTTTTATTATACACGATATTTTGTGATAATACCTGTCCATAATGTAAGTACCTGGAGCTGAAATACTCATATGCTTAATAAGAAAAGTCCTTGTTTTTGGGTCTTTAAGAAGAAATCGCCAAAGACAAGGTTTTATTCACGGCAATATTATTTTAATGGTGTTCATGATCTCCTTATCAGTCGGTTCGAAGTTATAGAAACAGAGGCGTTTACTTATTGTAAATAACTGTTTCAAAAATGAGGATGTCGTAGAAATAAGCGAAGCGATTCACGAATGCCAAAAATAAACTTATGAGTAATTTGCCTTTTTTTACAAAGTCTAATTATCTATTGTTGATTTGTCAGAAAGGAATTAATATTTATTGATTAATTTTCCGGCTTTGAAAGTAATATATTGAGTATGTTGAGAGAACTTGTTGTTTTTGTGGCCAGTGTTGCTATGTTTTTTTCAGTTCAGAACGTGGCAGCTCAACAACTGAAGGCTGAGATTGTCGCTTTTTATAATCTTGAGAACTTGTTTGATACGATTGACTCGCCGAATGTACGAGATACCGAATTTACGCCCCAAGGGTCCAAAAAATGGACATCGGCGCGTTATAAAGAAAAAATAAATAATGTGGCGAAAGCCATTTCAATGTTAGGAACACCTGAGAATTTGGCTGGGCCGGCGGTGATTGGTTTAAGTGAAATGGAAAACCATGCGGTGTTGGATGATTTAATTCATTCGGATTATTTGAAGCCGTTAAACTATGCAATTGTACATTTCGATTCACCTGACAAACGTGGTATTGATGTTGCGTTGTTATATCGGACCAACCATTTTAAAGTGACCAGCACTCGCTCTGTCCCTCTAATAATTAACGGCGACGATGGTAAAAGAGTTTATACTCGCGATCAATTGGTGGTTTCGGGTATTTTAGATGGAGAACCGATGAGTTTTATTGTTAACCACTGGCCATCGCGTTATGGCGGAGAGGCACGCAGCCGTGGTTTAAGAATGGCAGCTGCCAGGTTAACGCGTTCTTTGGTCGATTCTATTTGTGTTATAAATGAGGATGCCAAAGTGATTGTTATGGGCGACCTGAATGATAATCCCTCCAACGAGAGTGTTCGCGTGAATTTAAATACCGGGTTCGATAAAAATAATTTGAAAGCAGAGCAGTTGTTTAATGCTACGGAAGTTTTGTTTCGCCAAGGAAAGGGTAGCTTACCCTACCGTGGTAAATGGGACATGTTTGATCAGCTGATCATGACGCCTGCTTTGGTCGATAAGAATAATAAAGGGTATTGTTTTCACTCGGTACGTGTTTTTTATGACCCCATGTTGGTTCAGCAGGAAGGTGAATATAAAGGTTATGCATTACGAACGTATGTGGGAAATAATTACATGGGAGGATATTCCGATCATTTCCCGGTTTATGTCCTTTTGGTTAAAGAGGTTTCAGATTAACCGTACAGATTATATTTTTGGATATAATCGTAAACGCCGTGAGGAAGCAGAAAACGAATGTTTTTGTGCTTTTTTAAGGCGTCTCTGATTAAGGTTGCCGAGATATTCATCAATGGTGCATTTATGATTTCGACGTTGGACAGGTCTTTTTTCGAGGATAGTTCACTCCCGTTACGTGGATAACAGATAATGTGGTAGTTGGCCATTAGCCGTGAAGGTTCTTTCCATTTGTCGATGGCCAAAAGGTTGTCGGCACCCATTATCAGGCTGAAGCATTTGTTGGGATACAACCCCTTGAGTTTATCCAGTGTATTAATGGTGTACGATGGGCGTGGCATGTTAAATTCGATGTCACAAATTTTAAAGCGCTGGTCACTATTAATGGCTATTTCCATCATTTTAAGCCGATGGTTTTCTGGGGCCAAACCGCTTGACTCCTTAAATGGATTTTGCGGCGTTACTACAAACCATATTTCTTTCAGGTCGGAAAACGATAGTATATAATTTGCCAAAGCCAGGTGACCAATGTGCACCGGGTTAAAAGAGCCAAACATCAGACCTGTCTTATTCATCGGAATTATATTTTGTCGTCGATAAAATTTCGTATCAGATGCTCTGTCTCTTCGCAGGCTTTGGTTAAATCATCGTTAATAATAATTTTATCAAAGCGGTCGGCATAGGTCAACTCCAACTCCGCTTTGGCAATTCTTTTTTCGATGATTTCGGGGCTGTCGGTATTTCGCAGTGTCAATCGTTTTTGTAATTCGTTTATTGAAGGGGGTTGAATGAACAGGGCCAAAGCTTCGTTGCCGTAATTTTTCTTGATATTGACGCCTCCAACCACATCCACATCAAACAGCACATGTTTGCCGGCTTTTCTCAGTCGTTCAACTTCTTCTTTTAATGTCCCGTAACAGGTTCCGGCATACACTTCTTCCCACTCAAGAAATTCGCCATTGTCAACTTTTTTAGCGAAGGTTTCCCGATCCAGAAAATAGTAATCAACACCATGTGTTTCGTTTTTACGGGGGGGCCTGCTGGTGGCTGAAATTGAAAAAGCCAGATTTAGTTTTTTCCCTAGTAAGTGTTTGACTATGGTTGTTTTACCCGAACCCGAAGGGGCTGAAAATATGATTAATTTTCCTCTGCTCATGGTTTGTGATATCAATTTGTCAGATAAGCGTATCTAAGATTAACCGGTAGTGGTTCCGGTTTGTTTTAAACATTCTTTGGGGGCTTTCTATTTATTTACAGAATATTTAATACCTGTTCTTTTATTTTTTCCAGCTCATCTTTCATTTGAATGACAATGCGTTGCATTTCTGCATCATTGGCTTTGGACCCCAGGGTGTTAATTTCACGTCCCATTTCCTGTGTGATGAAACCAAGCTTTTTACCTACTGGCTGATCTTCCTGAATGGTTTCGTAAAAATATTTGATGTGATTGCTTAACCGTACTTTTTCCTCAGAAATATCTAGTTTTTCGATGTAAAAAATCAATTCCTGTTCAAACCGATTTTCGTCTATTTTACTTTTGTCTATTACTTCGTTCAAATTGTCTTTAATGCGGGTTTTTATTTTTTCGACACGTAGTTTTTCCAGTGGCTCGACTTGCTGAAGTAATTCTCCAATTTTTGATGCTCGCCGTTTTATGTCTGCTTCGAGAGAATCACCTTCCTGTCGGCGAAATTGTTGTATAGCCTCTATGGCCATATTGGTGTGTTCAATAATTTGTGCCCATTCGTTTTCATCGAGTTCATTTTGCTCTACTTTAAGTGTATCGGGTAACGACATCGCTATTCGTAAATAGTCACTGTTGTTGTTATCATTTAGCTGATGTGCTAATTTCGTTAGCTGCTGATAATAATTCGTGATGACCGGTTCGTTTAGCTGAACATTTTTTTCTGATGTCAGGTTTTCAACATTGATATTTAATTCCACTTTACCTCTTTGAAGCGATGCTGCAATAAGGTTTCTAAGTTCCAACTCTTTTTCTCTGTAAAGATTTGGCATTTTGGCATTCAAATCGAGTTGTTTACTGTTGAGTGATTTTATTTCGACGTGAATTTTTTTATTGGAGAGCTCACATACGGCTTTCCCGAACCCGGTCATTGATTGAATCATGGATATACAATTTTATTACAAGCAACAAAGTTAATTATTTTTTATTGTTGCCGCTGATATTAGGGTTTTAAGAATGATCGGGTTTCACGGTAATGTTTTATTTTTGCCACACCGTAATTGAACAATATCTCATTTTGTTCGTTTTAACGGTCATTAATTGATTCACAGATTTTAACATGGGAAAGTACTCCATTAAAGATTTAGAGAATATTTCCGGGATTAAGGCACACACTATACGTATTTGGGAGAAGCGCTATAAATTGATTGAGCCCAAACGTACCAATACCAATATAAGGTATTATTCGGAGTGTGATTTGCGTCGTTTACTTAACATCTCAATACTTAATCATAACGGTTTGAAAATATCGCAAATTGCGGCGATGGATGAGGATGAGATTAAGCGGCGTGTTTTTGATGTAACGATGGAGTCGAAGAGTGAAAATGTTCAGTTGGAGAATCTGATGGCCGGAATGTTAGAACTTGAAGAAGTCAAAATTCTCAATACCATATCGGCCGGCATCATGAAAGAGGGCTTCGAGTCTACCTTCGAAAACTTGTTATTGCCTTTTATCGATCGCGTTACTTGTTTGTGGCAAACAGGAACCGTCATTTCGGCACAGAAACAATTTGTGTTGAATCTTATTAGGCGCAAGTTAGTTGTGGCTATTGACAATGAGGCGCGTGGCTTAACCGGCACAGGCCCCCGGATCATTATGTTTTTACCTGAGCACGAGACGGATGAAATAGAATTGATTTTTTACAATTACATGGCACGTAAAGAAAATTTTGAAGTCATTTATCTGGGGCCATCAGTAAAACCGGACGATTTGCGTATTCTTAACAATGTTAAGCAGGCCGATGTTTTTATGACTGTTTTTTCCAGCCAGTATTCCCCCGATTTATTGGAGAAGCAGATGGCTGACTACCGTCTACAGTTTCCTTCAACACCATTTTTAGTGGGGGGAAGTCAGGTTAAGAGTCATCAGTTACTTTTTCCCGATGGTTTTTCGCCCATTAGCAGTATAAAAGATTTTAGGGATGCCGTCAGGATTCTGAAATATTCTGACTAAATGGATGATCGTCTGTATCTATCTTTCGCTTCACAACACTTTTGTGTTTCCAGTAGCCGGCTTTGTAGTAGAACCATGACGCTATTAAACCGACCAACCACCCTGAAGGGATACTCCACCAGATACCTTCCTGACCAAACCGCTGCGAAAACAACCAGGCAAATGGAATTCTGATGAGCCATAGCGACACCAGAGTTATGAACATGGGAACAAGGGTATCGCCGGCGCCCCTGAGGGTGCCATGAATTACAAACATCGACGAAAATACGATGTAAAATGAGCTGACAATCAGTAGGTATTCTTTGCCTATCTCAATAACTTCAACGTCGTTGTTAAATAACTGCATAAGTTCCTGCCCCCATATCAGCACGATGATGAGAACGATAAGACTAATTGTCCATGCCATCTTCAAGGTTGCCCACACCCCTTTTTTTATTCTGTCGCTGCGACCGGCGCCCAGATTTTGACCTACGAATGATGATAGTGCCGATGAGAGCGTCATGGCAGGCATTGAAGCCAGTGCATCAATACGGCTGGCAGCGGTGTATGCCGCAAGTGTGGTGGTGTCAAAGTTATTGATGATACGGATGAGGGTCATCATTCCCAATGCCACAAATGTTTGTTGAAATCCGGTTGGCAGACCAATTCGTAAACTTTGATAAAAGAGCAATCGGTCAAAGTGCCACTCTTTTAGTCGGAAACGGATAATATGATCTTTTTGGTTGAGATAAAATATAGCTCCAATAAAAGCAGCTCCCTGAGCTATAACCGTCGCCCAGGCCGCGCCGGCTATGCCACAGTCAAAGACCAGAATAAAGAGAAGGTCCAAACCAATATTTAAAAATGTGGATAGCGCCATTAAAACCATGGGCGTTTTGCTGTCTCCCAGCCCCCGAAGGATTGAAGATGTGCCGTTAAACCCGAAAAACCCGATCATGCCAATCATGTAAATGTTGAAATAGCTGGTGGCAAAAGGCATGACGTCATCTCCAACACCAATCAGATGAAATATGCGGTCGCTGAAACTTATCCCAATTATGGAAAGTATGATAGCGGCTCCCAGCATAAAGAGAAAAATTGTTGAAATGGCTTTTTGTACTTGTTCGTAATTGCGCGCACCAAAATACTGGCTGACAATTATGGTTGCGCCACTACCTATACCAATAACGAAAGCAATGAGTGTGTAAAAGATGGGAAATGAAGCTCCAACCGCAGCCAGGGCCTCAGTACCTAAAAATTTACCAACAATAACGGTATCCACGATATTGTACATTTGTTGAAACAAATTGCCAATAACCATGGGTATTGCAAATCTGAAAATAAGTTTTGCTTCGCCACCGGTGGTTAAATCTTTCATTTAGGATACTTTGTTAGAATGATTTTTTGAATGGGCTTTGACACGATGAGTTTTGCAAAGCAATATAAAAATTTTCAGATATGGAAATCTCCTTATTGTTAAGACTTCTTCATACGTTAATTTATAGATATATAGAGTCAGCAAGAAAATTCAGGTGGTTATAAGAAATGTTTAAATTCAAGGCTTGTGAAGCTCGAAAAAGGTGAGTTTACTGTTGTAATTGATCATTTTGAAAGCAATCGTAACGAAAAAAACAGACGTTTTTTTGCTGATTCTTTATAAGAAAAAAATGTGTCAAAATTAGGGTGGCAAAGTATTTGCTGCTTTTTGTTAATTTTAAAGCCCTTTATGAAACATTTCTTTGTTTTGAGGGTACTATTGTTGCCTTAATTGATTATCCAATTTTGTCTAACTATTCGAATTAATATTTGTTAAATGAAGTTGATCTCAGGTTGGCTCTGGCTCTTTTTTATGTTTTTATTCAGCGCATCATTGGCTAGCGCACAGCAAAATGTGACGCAGATTCAGCGCTATTTTAAGCCTTATGTGTTACCCTATCATTGGTTAAGTGAATGGATGACTGAAGCTGAATATCAGCAATATTTAAATGAAACAGTCTCTTTTGACGATCGGTTCAGGGGGCTCAATGGCTTTTTATCGCGAGGTTTCTTTTACCGGTATTCCGAGTCTTTTAGGTTACAACAAGCCATTGAAAGAGGCTTTGTTCGGACAGGCTTGAGATCAGAAGCTTTTAATCCATATCATTTTTATTATCAGGATATTCGTGGCTCTACCTACTGGTGGCACACCTTATCGGTAATTTATCGTGCGCCAGAAGTCCCTGACTTAACCAAAGCGCTTACACATGAGGCGGAAATGCCCATGGCTGCTTATCAGAATTTTGTTCAGCATCCGGGAGGGGGGGATACGCTTCAGAGCGTTTTCGCTGAAATGTATAACCGAAATGAGTTAATTCGGAAAATTGTCAATGAAAATCCGGGGTTGGTTAATTTTCGATGGGATGAAGTCCCTGATCCACCCAAGAGTATTTATTTTGGTGAACGTATTAATCCGGGCGCTCAGCGGCGTGGTCTGGAGGTAGTGATGCGACGAGGCGGGGATATTAAAGCTAAACATCCGCTGGAAAAAGTTTCAGGTTATCAACGTAAGTGGACCATTAGTGGTTCTGAGAATGTTCAGTTTTCTCAAAGCTACCTCGAAAATTGGGTCAAGGGGGGGCAAAGCTCTATTGCCTTGTTAAGTGATTTGCGTTTGAATGCAGTTTATAAGCAAGATAAAGTTGAATGGGAAAATAGTATTATTCATAAAATTGGAGTTCTTTCGAGCGAGGATATTGATTCGCGAATTAATGATGATTTAATCGATTTAACCAGTAAATACGGTTTAAATGCCAGTAAAAAATGGTTTTATAGTTTATTGTTTAGCTTTAAAAGTCAGTTTTTTAGAGGTTATGCCAGTTCGGATGTAGATAAAGAAACGCCTATTTCCGCATTTATGTCGCCCGGCTATTTTTCTATAGCTGCTGGTATGGATTACAAAACCAAAAATTTCACGTTGTTGCTGTCTCCGGTAACGTCGAGGCTCACGGTTGTGTCTGACACGACATTAATTGATCAGACCAGATATAGCATAGATGCTGATAAAAAATCTCAGTTTTTAACTGGGGGTTCTTTGCAGAATAACTTTACATGGAAGATGAACAAAGATATGAAGATGACTTCTGCCATGAATATTTTTTACGATTATTTCGAAAAAGATGAGAAGGTTCAGGCTGAGTGGAATCTCATTCTGGATATGAAGATTAATGTGTTTCTCAGTACGCGGATTGTAAGTAATCTGAGATATTATGAGAGTGAATCGAGTAAAGTTCAGGCAAAGGAAGGTTTAAGTATTTCTTTTTCATATAATTTTTAACCCCCCGACGGTTGAAGTCTAATAATCTACGCTTCAGTCATTGATTTGTCTGGTTTTTACAGCTTTTAACCTTTTATAACTAAAAAATATGGCGCGAGCTCATTTATGGTCATATATTTGTATGAGAAAGAACGAAAGTTTTTTCATAGGTTTAGGTTAGGTTAATTAGGTTTAGGAAGAAAGAGGCCTGTTGCAATTAGTTATTTGTGGCGGCCTCTTTTTTTGGTATCGTGAAGAAAAAAACAGATCCTTGCTGAGGGATCGATTGAACCCAAATTCGCCCTCCCATAAGTTCTGTTAGCTTTTTACTAATGGCCAGACCAATACCTGTGCCTCGAAATAATTTTGTATTGATGTGTTCAACTTTATAGAAGTGATTAAATATTTTGTCAAGGTGTTCTTCTTCGATGCCAATGCCGCTATCTTTCACAAAAAAGACGGTTTCTTCAGATCCCGTTTTATAACCAAAACGAACATATCCTTTTTCAGTGTATTTGATTGCATTTGAAATCAGATTCGAGAAAATTTGACGAAAACGAAAAGGGTCGCACGTTATTGATTCATTTTTGTCATTTTTATTCATGAATTTGATTTCGATATTTCGGCTATTGTTAAGTTTATAGTACGCTTCAATATCAATTAATATTTCGTTGATATTAAAAGGTTGTGGCGTAAATGTAATTTGATTGGCTTCAATTTTGGAGATGTCCAGGATGTCGTTTATTAAAATCAGAAGGGCATCTGAGTTTTCATTGATAATTTGAATGTAACGTTTGCGTTCGTCTTCGGTTAAATCAGTTTGCTCAAGAAGATTAGAAAAACCTACGATGGCATTCATCGGGGTTCTTATTTCATGACTCATATTGGCTAAAAAGGCAGTTTTCAGCCGATCGGAGGTTTCAGCTCTGACTTTTGCTTTTTCCAATTCCATTGTACGTTGTCGAACCAGCTCCTCCAGTCGTTCGCGGTGTTGTTCCAATTCCAGATTCTGATAGTAAATTTCTTCTTTGCTTTCCTCAAGTATTGTGTTGGTTTCAGATAATTGACGTGTACGTTGGGCTATTTTTTCTTCCAGTTCTCGATTACGCCGTTCTACACGGTTTATTTGGTGATTGATGAACAGATAAATACCTAAGGCCACCAGAAAAACGGATAAACTAATGAACCAGTTTGTTTCCCACCATGGCGGGGTTATTTTTATGTGCAGAATTTTCGGTTTTTTGCTCCATATGCCGTCGTTATTACACCCGTATACTTTAAAACTGTAGTTGCCTGGATTGAGGTTTGTGTATGTTGCCAACTGTGAGCTGCCAGCGTCGTGCCATTCAGTGTCATATCCTTCTAAAATAAAGCGGTATTGGTTCTTTTCGGCCTCCAGATAGCTTAATGCTGCATATTGTATTGTTATATCATTTTGTTGGTAAGTTAGTTTTATTTGACTTAGGTCGTTTATGTTTTTTGATTGCCAGGGCAATAGCCCTTCTTGCTTTGGCGCGTTAGTGATTTTGATTTCAGAAATGACAACATTGGGCGGAACATTATTTTCAAAAATCAGACTGGGATGAAAGCGGGTGAAACCACTCGATGAGCCAAAATTCAGATAGCCGTCGGTACCACGGCAGGCTGCTCTAATGGTGAAATCGTTGGATGGCAATCCGTCGTCTCTGGTGTAAATTTTAAATTGTGGTTGCAAAGGTGTTGAGGCACCTTTGATGAATTTAACCAACCCTTTGTTGGTGCTTATCCATAAGTTGGCATTATCATCTTCCAGAATACCTAAAATTGTGTTGTTTGGTAAACCGTCGTCAGTGGTATATCGAATGAAGGTTCCGTCGTGTTTGTTGAAAAGGTTTAAGCCCAGATTGTTTCCAATCCAGTAATGGTTATTGCTATCTTTAAATATGAGCTGTGTTTGTCCTCTTCCTATGCTTTGTGGATTTTGGGGGTCGTGAACAAAATGTTTGAAAGTTCCGGTTTCCGGATTGAAAATTTCCAACGAGCTGTAACAGGTCATCAATATATCACCATCGGCAGTGGGGTAAATGTTATTAATAGAATTGTTATATAAGCTTTCGGCGTTGTGGGGATCGTTTTTATAGGTTATGAAAGTGTCAGTGTCGTAGTCGTATCGGTTCAGGCCACCCTCAATGGTGCCTATCCATAAATTGCCCTTTGAGTCGGAAGTGATGGCATAAATGTTGGGACTACTAATACTTCCCGGTTGAAGAGATGGCAAATAGGTTGTGAAACGATTGGTTTGTGTGTCTAATTTATTAAGACCGCCGCTCCATGTTCCGGCCCATAGGTATCCAAACTTGTCTTTGTAAATTGAATAAACAGCTCCTTTCCCAATTGAGTAGGGCTGATCAGGATGGTGCTTGTAACGTTTTATTGTGCCGGTTGCTTTATGCATTCTGTTAAGACCTTCGCTGGTCCCAATCCACAGGAATTCGCCGTCATCAAAGAAACAGTTAACAAAGTCTGAACTAATTGAGTTTTGCTCGCCGGCAACGGATTTGAAGTTGTTAAATTGTTTTATTTTGCGACTGTGATAATCAACCCCGCCGGCATAAGTTCCAATCCAGATGTCTCCATTTTTATCCTCAAACAGAGTCGAAATGCTGTTGTCACTGATGCTTTTTTCGTTGTATGGAGAGTGTTTGAAGTGTTTTATTTTTAAATCGGTTCTGTTGTTCACAGATGAGAGGTCGATAATGGCGATACCTTCCGGACCGCTTTTGCCAACCCATAACTTATTTTGGCTGTCGGCGAGTAGTATGTTGACGCTCCCTGGCTCTATCAGTTTGAAATGTCCATTGTCGGGTCGGTCTTTGCTGTTTTCGAATAGATAAAGACCTTTTTGTAATAATCCAAGCCACAGGCGCCCGTCGGCATCTTCGGAAATGGAATGAACGCGTGTTTTCTGACCTGGAAGGCTGTTTTCAGTGGTAAGATAGTTTTTAAACGAATTGGTAGAGGGTTGGTATAGGCAAAGACCATTGTCGGTTCCGATCCATAGGTTTTCTTCAGAATCAAGGCAGAGGGAGTAAATTTGATCGTTGCTGATGCTGCCTTGCTTTTTAGTATTTTTATAGCCAATTAACCGGTCTGTATCGTTCATGTACACATAAAGACCCTGATTTGTGCCAAACCATGTGTTTCCTTGGGTGTCGGGCAGACAGGTTTTAACATTTATGTCGGTGAGAAATTTGAATGTCGAGAAGGTTTGTGTGCTAATATAATAAATAGATACGCCTAACTCAGTACATATCCATAGTTCATTGTCGTTTTTATAAGCGATATGATTTACCGTTGAGTGAACCAGTCCTTTGCTTTTGTTATCGTCAATATTGAATGTTTTAAAATTTTTTCCGTCGAAACGATTTAAACCATCTTCTGTCCCAAACCACATGTAGCCGTCCCTATCCTGATAAATGGCTTTAACGTGGTTTTGTGACAGTCCGTCTTTTGTGGATATTCTGGTAAATTTTTGTTCGAATTTTTGTGCTTGTAACGAAACGATAAAAAAACAGGAAAATAGAATGTATATAAATTTGTGCATTTTTCTAAATTTATAGAGCGTTGAGACGGAACTTATTGAGCAGAAACAATGCGCCCATTATAGAAGAGCTATGTTAGTGCTTGCAAGAAAAATCCAGCATCTGCGTTTTGCTTGTTTTCAAAAGGGGCATTCTCCATAGAAAACTTACATTTTTTTGGACTTCGCAAGCGGTAAATTTTGATTTTTCTTATCAAGGGCTTGAGTTTTCTTGTTGGGGCTATTTTCCTGATTTATGTTGATAAAATATTGTTGAATGAAAGCAATTTGTCATTTTTACAAAAGTAATAGTTCTAATTTTTAAATCTATACGTAACTAATAATTATTTTGTTAGAAGATGTTTGAGCCGTATGATCATGATTTTTTTCGATGGATGTTTGGTGGTTAATTTACCCTGTGTATAGTAGCCAGAATGTTTTTTTGTTGTTTTTAAGAATCGTTTTAAATTATGGTTGATGTAGTAGTGGACATTTACGATTAATAGATTTTGGTAGGATTTTAAATTTGTAGGTGATGGATTGCCATTTTGACTATTTAGAGCCTGTCCATAAACTAAGTGTTTGAAATATAAAGTTCTAATACAAGGCTTGTGAAGTCATAAAAATCAAGGAGTTTACTTTTCGTAGATGACTGTTTTTATGACAAGCATAACGAAGTAGTTGACTTTATAGACAAACACTATTTAGTGCTTGCAGGAAAAGTCCAACTTCTGCGCTACTCTGCACTCACAAAGGTGATATACACCAGTCAATTCAAAATTTGAGAGCTTCGCAAACCTTAAATTTAGACTTTGTAGTTTAAATTTCTGGTTTTGAGGATGTATTAGTGTCATACCACAGTTTTTGGTTTAGGTAAAATTCTGGCTATCTATCAGGTAATCATAATAATCACGGTGTGTTTTGGATCAGATGCTTGTTTGAGCGTAAAACATCTACCTAATTTTCAGACGCTGCCATTTCGAGAGCGGTTTTGTTCGCTATAAAGGGATGTCGCTTATTGCTGTACGACAATACTTTGCTTCTGAATATGGCAGTTGTAACAGACGTCTTTGACAGTTTTGAGCGGATGTGAATTATTTTTTTGAAGGTCTCAGTTTCGGATTATAACGAATGCTGCTTTTTTGTCGAAAATGCAGAATGGTCTGTTGATGTCTTAGGCCCGAAGTTTCAACGGTTTTAAGAATTAATTAATTTGATGATCTTATTAAAGATTATTGAGCACTTGGTTTTAATATATATCCTCGTGATATCTCCCTTCCCTAATAAGGCTATTGGTTGAATTATTGTGTGAAATTAAAATTTCATCAAGATTTTGTTTGACTGATTTACCCATGGTTATTGAGCCGCTTATGAATATATGCGCGCCATTGTTAATCCATTGAATTATATTTGTTGAATTTATTTTTATCTCGTCCTGAACGTAATGTTTATTGATGGCATCACGAGAAAAGGCCAGATTTAATTTTTCGAGAATCCCCGTTTTACGAAATTGTGTTAACTCATTTTCATACAAAAAATCGTTGTTGCTTTTTTTATTACCCCATATCAGCCAGGTGTTACCTTTTATTCTATGGGCTTGCCGTTTTTGTAATATTGCTCTGAAAGAGGCAATTCCCGTGCTGACACCAATCATTATTATAGGCTGATTTGGATTGGTCGGTAAAGCGAATTGTGCATTTTTATACAATATAAAGCTGACGGGAGATTTGATGTTTAGTCGTTCATTGGTATACACAGATGCAGCTCCCTCATGTTTCCTGTTTTGAAAATTATTACGGATTGTTTTAATTGTAAGGTGTAATTCATTGGGATGTAGCTCCTGACTGGATGCGATTGTGTATAGTCTTCTTTTTAATTTTGGTAACAGCACCATTAGTTCATCAATGTTCAAGCCTAAATTAAAGTCTTTTACCAGATCATATAAATTGGCTTGTGAAACAAAGATTTCTAGTTGGTCTTTTGATTCCAATAGTGATTTTAAAGATTTCGATTTTGTTGTTGCATAAATGTTTTGCAACGTTTTTTTTGAGATTTGGGTTATTTCATAATCGTTGAGCAGCTTATTTTTAATAAGATCAATATTATTTGTCTTTAATGAGGTGTAGTTAAATTCGTTTATTATTTGTTCGACTAACCATAACGGGTTTCTTGGTTTAATGCCTATTGAGTCTCCAACAGAATATTTTAAATTCGATTTTGAGATGTCCAGAACTAAATGACAAACAGGTGTCACATTTTTGCCTTTTGTAATTATTTCGCGAGTTTTTATTGTTGCATAATATTGGTTGTTAGTAGCAATTGCGGGTAGGTTGATTTCTTTCTTATTTATTTCGAAGTTTTCATTTTTAAAATATAAAGCCGTTTGTTTTATCCATTGAATGGCATCCCTTGAGAATTCCGTATCGCAATCTTTTCGTGGGTAAAAGGGCGTGGCCCCCAAATTCGAAAGACGTTTATCTAGGATTTTCCCAGCCCGGCAAAATTTTTCATACGCAGAGTCACCTAATGCACAAATTGAATAGTTAAGATGGCAAAGGCCTGGCATTGCATTGCTCATGCATTCATTAAAGAACGTTTTTGTTGATGGCGGTGGTGCGCCATCGCCATGTGTGCTTATAATTATTAATAAGTAATTTACTTCCTTTAGTTTGCTCGGCTGATATCGGGCCATATTTTTACAAAGAGATTCGATACCTGTTTTTTGGTAATATTTTTGTGTTTGTTGTGCTATTAATTTAGCGTTACCAGATTTTGTACCATATAAAATGAGGAGCGGCTTCTCCTTTTTCTTTTTTGTTTTGAGTCGTTTAAATATTTCCATTGATTTTACAGGTTTAATTCTTTTACAAAAGTTCTCTTTTCCTTTTTTCTTTTCCACCACATTAAGAAGCCTGTAACAGGCAAGCTTGCGCAAAACAGACTTCCCAGAAAAACAATTATTTTTCCGAATATACCCCCGATACTTCCTGTATGTATATCATAATACATGCGTTTAATTTTATCGGGAATTTGTGCATCTTCAAAACTACCGTATATATGTTTTGGCTTAATCGGGGCCAGCGTGTATTGGTCAAAAAACAGGTAGTCCATTTTCCAATGTGTCGTTGGATCCCTATTCAATTCAACTAAAACAGATGATGATGAGTCTTTAACGGCATGAATTTCTATGAAATGAAGCGCCGGATTCAATGTCTTTATTCTATTATAAAGGATATCAATGGACGCCTGATGTAGCATTTTATCTTTTCTCGTTGAGAGATCTGATTTTGGAACTGAGTACGATACCTCTTTTTTCCCGCCCATTGCCTTATAAGTTATTTTATCAAAGCCATCAAACAACCATGTCATTCCGGTCAATACGAGTATTAGTCCAATCCAACCGGCATAAAAGCCAACTATTTTATGCATTTCCATCTTTTTTAATGACGAAGAAGCTCCTTTGGTGAATGTAAAATTTCCCGTACTTGTTTTTCGGGGCCACCACAAAAAGAGGCCTGTTATTATCATCAGCAGAAATATAATTGAGGCTATAGCAACTATTGGCTTTCCTATTTTTGATGGTAGCCACAAGGAAGTATGTCCTCGTAAGACAAAGCCAAAAAAGGTGTTGATAAAATTAACTGTTTTAATGACCTCGCCACTGTATGGATTTAAATAGGATGCCCCATAATACAAGGGGTTTGCTTGATAGTACACAACTTCGAGCGCATCAATTGAATCTCGGTAAATAACACCATGAATAGCCACGCCGGGGTTTGCCTTTTCCCCGATTTCTAAAGCCTGTGACGGTGGTATAAACGACCGGTTCTCTACCGATACTTTTTTGTAAGCTTGCGTTATTGATTCTATTTCAGTTTTAAAGGTGTATAAGGCACCTGTAATGGTCATAATAAACACAATTATACCGGATAGCAATCCCAGTATCAGATGCAACTTTACAAAAAAATGTTTCATATGATTATATTTTGTTTTTCAGTTGCCATATGGAACTCGCCAGGATAATCATACTTCTGTGTGTGAATCAATTCTCATGGCTCGTTTCATATTTATTTTTCTTATCATCCAATTAATATCAACAAGAAAATTCAGGTCCTTGATAAGAAATGTTCCAGTTCAAGGCTTGCGAGGTCACAAAAATGTGCGTTTACTGGTGTCGGTGACTATTTCGAGGATATGCATAACGCAGAAGTTGGACTTTTGGGTAAGCACTAATTAACAACGGTGCAATTTTAATATGTTAAGGGCATAATGTTTTTTTGCACGCATTCTGTTTGCCTTTGTTCTGTCAGCTATTGGTCTTAGCAATCAAGTTTGGTTCATAAATTAATTTAATGTGTAACGATGTTTCAAAATTGTTAATATTGAAGCATCGTTACCGTTTATGTTAGTTTCTGTGGTAAGAGTTTGTTTTGTGGACTCTCTTTATGCACCGACAATAATTAGTTGATTGTGTATAGTCCTTGAAACTGATTTCCTATGAGTTTAGCCCCTTTAGTCGCGATGGCATTTTCCGGGTCGATTTGATATACATAGGTGTCGATACCATTGTTAACAGAACAGTATACTTTGCCATTTTCTAAAAGAAATGGCGTTTGATATTGTCCGCCGTGTAAGGGTACATCATCAACAATCGTTATGGTTTTGTTATATAAGTCAATGATTGCTGTGTTTAGTAGTGGTGTCGATTCCGAGAATAACCCCCATTGACTTACCTGTCCGGCAGCTTCATCAGTTGTTGTTGAAATTACGTTTGCGACTGCCAATCCATTTTTTACGTATATGGCAGAAGTAACTTTGTAACCCGTTTTTTCAACATCAAAGAAATAGTCGGAATCAAAGCTGTCTGTTCCTGAAGCTATTTTTAAAATGGCAGATTTTTTTGTCACTTGCGTAAATCCAGCCGAGTAAGCACCTGATGATAAGGTGTAATGGTCACCTGACTCATCAGTTATTATACAAGGTTGATCGCCATAGTACCCAATAGGTCCGGTTCTGTCGTCTTTAATGGTTTTAATAAATTCTAACTCAGGATATGAATAAATACTAACGTATGCCGTATCTGTATTAGGGGTTTGCCATGATTCGCCATTCAGTGTATAAAAGGAAACATAAAGTTTATCGCCATCAATAAAAGATGTTGTGGGCCATGCGTTTAATTGAATTTCTGCATTTTGAGGGTCGTACGAAATATAGATCGGGTGTAGTACTGTTCTCGAAATAGAGATGTCATCAATATCCACAATTTGTAATTGACAATCGAAAGAACCTCCGCCCCAAGGTGCTCCTATTGCCATAAAAGTGTTGTTATCCAATGGATTTATCACGTCAAATCGTTCAAATACAAATTTTCCTTTTTCTATAAGTTCGTTATTTTCAATCTTGTAACCGATACATTCGTTTAGGTCATAACCGAATGAGAAAAATGTATCCCCGAATTTGCCTGTATAATTCCAGCCTACTAATTCAACTCCGACTCCTTGAGCCGATATTTCGCCTGACATTATATTTTCTACAGTCAATAGGTAGTCAGAGCTTTCGTCATTTGCACCTACCGTCCTTAAAGACATGATATAGTTCGCTATTTTATGGGTGGTTGAAGAATCTTCTTTTTCACAACCGATGAATAATAGCATTGATGTGCCAAGCAGACACAATTTGAGTTTTGTATAATTTGCTTTCATTGAATTGTTTTTTAGTTATTATGTTTAGAAAAGTAATATCTGAGTTTTAAGTTAAAGGCTCGTCCCGGTTTGGGTAATTTCCAATTGTCGTAAAGTTCGTTGTCTGTTAAATTTGTGCAGACTGCTGATACATTGTATTGTCCGTTATTGATGCTGTATGAAAGACTCAATGAGTTGGAGATTTGTCTGGGGATATCGTTTTTTCCTGCCGGACTTCCATTGGCCGGCGATTTCAAATAGAAAGCCTCAACAAAAATAGTGGTCCAATTTATCGATAGGTCATTTTTTGGTTTTAAGAAGTCTCCAATTTGATAACCTAACATTAGATTTCCAAAGAGGTACGGGATGTTAGCTAATTGCTGTTTATACAGGTAATTTGTTCCACCTTCGGGTGTCTTTTTATTGTCATGAACCATTTTTTGATAGGTGCCGTTAATTTCAATATGTATCTTATTTTTGAAATTGTATTTTAACCCGCCTTCAATGCTGTATCCCTTAACTGCGACTTGATTTTCGTAATATCCATCATTTCCATCTGCTTTGTATTTTATCATGTTTTTAGGCAGTCTGTATAGATATTCAAGTTCGGCAACAAATTGATGTCTATTGATCGTATTATTGCTCAATAAGCCAATGTTGAAATTTTGACTATCTTCCGGTTTTATATTTAAACTGCTTAACAGAGATAAACCATCACCAAACATCTCTTTGGCTTCTGGTAAACGAAAGGTTTTTTCATAACTCACTTTAAGTTGAGTGGTTTTTGTGATGAAAAATGTAGAGGCCAGTCCGTATGCTTGTTTGTTATACGATGTCGATATCTTTGTTAAAGTGGTATCTTCCTTGTTGTATCGGTCTCCCTCAAAGCTGGTTGATTGCATTAAATATTGTTTCACAAAAGCAATTGTTTTGAAGCGATTGTTCAACAGGTTAATGTTGTAGGCTAAACCGGAGATGTTTTTTCTTAACGTATTTGGTTTACTGAAGGGGACTGCTGTCAGGCTTATGGGATCTTCTCCAACTCTGGTGAAATTACTATAGGTGTTATTTATTGATATGACGTGCATGGGGTTGATTTCATAACTGATATTTGCAGTGACCAGAGCTGAATTGTCATCGTAACGAAAAAGTGTTTTGTTCCAGGAAATCTCACCGCTGGTAGAAGTAAGCCCTTTGGGTTTCTTATTTTGATACCAGTCGTATGTATAGCTACTGGTATCTGCATTGAGTGCTTGCCGTATATTATAGTTTGCAAATACGTTTACCGAAAGGCCATTCACCAAAAGATTATTTTTTTGATATTTTAAAGTCGGTATCAATACATCGTCTTCAACAAAGGCTTCGCCAATTACGATGTTCATATTGTGACCTGTTTGCAGCTCTTTATAATTTCCCGACACTATCAGGCCCAACAATAGTTTGTCAGCATATTTTTTATCCATAACACCTACTTCAATTTGCGCCGTTTGAGATTTGTAGGCGTCATGAAAACGCTTTATCTTTTCAGGTGCTCCATATTTACCTCCATTTTCGATGGATGCAACACTTAATGTCATATCATAATTATTGTCCGAATAATTATAAAAGGCATTGACATTGAAGGTTATTCCGGATTTTGAATTTGTGTGTCGGCTAACAATCGCCGCTCTATGTGTATTGAAGGATCCGTAAGAATACGAGGCATCAATAAAGTCCTTAATTTTGTTGTTTGTTATCACATTTACCGCACCTCCCAATGCATCAGAGCCTAAATGTATCGGCACTACGCCTTTGTATACTTCAATACCTGAAATGAGGTTGATGGGGATATTATTTAAAGTAAGCGAGCTTCCAAAATTGTCCATTGGTACCCCGTCCAGAAAGAATTTTACCTGGTTTCCTGTAAAACCGTTTAACGAAAAATTAAAATTTGAACCCAGTCCGCCCTCCTCGCGTATGCGAATTCCGGCTGAGGTATTCAAAACCTGGTTGATGTCTAGGTTTCTTACCTGTAACGGCGTTGCATCGATGGCTGTAATGGCGTAGGGTAATTCTTTTTTTATGGTCGTTTTGCTTTTGTGCGATATGACCACTTCATTGAGAGACGTCGCACTGGCTTCCAGATAGATATTGACATGTTGAGTATTTGCGGTATTAAAATTCACCGTTTGTTGTGACTCTTTATAACCGATGCTCCTTGTTATCAGGTGTATCTCTTTATTACCGAAAGTAATAAGAGAGAAATATCCTTTGTCATTCGTCACGGCACCTATCGCCGAGTTTTGTACGGCAACGGTAGCGTAAGCGACCGGTTGTCCTTTGTCGTCAAACACCTGGCCATGGATCGTATTCTCCTTAGTCTGGCCAACAAGTGCTGAAATATTATTCCATGAAATACAGATTATAATAATCGGTTTAAAAAAATGCCTCATTTTTAATTCCCCTTGTTTTGATAGCTTAAAATTATGTCAAAAGTATCTCGGGGGATGTGGTTTTACAATCCCTATAAGTTAGTATTTTAGAATGATTCCAGATAGTGTGAAAAAGCCGATTCTAGCAGATAAATTAAAAATGAAAGGTTGTATATGATCGTTAATGGCGGTTTTGTTGTGGTTGTTAATAGTTTGGTTGGTAAATGATTGTCTGTTTAGTTCGGAGGCTCTAATGCTCGAATAGAGTTAACTTTTAATAAGGAATTTGAACTTTTTACGTCAAATCGTAAGCATAATTGTCGTAGACATTTGTAGGGATATTTGAGATTTCTTTTTTTTCAATTGAAGCAAATACAGATGATGTATTCATATTTTGCCCGGAATACGAGGTCCGAATTGTTTAATAGGTGGATTTGTACATCGGCTTTATGGATGCTACTTACTCTTGCCTGATGTTATTGTGGATGTTTTCTCCAATCAGGGGATTTTGTCCGAATAAAACGTTGCATTATTCTGATTATTGTTTGAGATATAAAAATCTGTATGTTTCAGATTGTGAAGGTGATATGGTGTATGAAAGATCTTATTAGGATGTAATATGATGATTTGGCAAATTTTTTGGCAGAGTTTAATTTATGAATTTGTAAGAGTTTGTTCTTTATCCTGAGAGCGTGATCATTTTTTGGGGGGATTGTATTCTAATTTAAATTTTATGAAACGACCATGATAAAGGATTTTTCACACAGGGGGATGATTATTTTCATGGGAGTTCCATGTGACCTTAAAAATTAAATAATTAACACATGAAAAAGATATCTGTTTTCACTGGTATGATTTTGTTTTTTGCCGGAATCATGACTGCACAGGAAAATGCTAAAATGTGGATAGGGGGTACTGTTTCTGTTTGGCAACAGGAATTGTATGGCGTTAAAAATTCAGGGATCACTTTGTTGCCTGAATTTGGCTATAATATTGCGGGTAATTGGGCGTTAGGTGGCCGGTTAGGAATTTCATCAACGAAAGATAATTCTGACAATAAATCCAAGGGTACTTATCTTGTTCCTTTTGCTCGCTATTCAATCTTTAACGCAGGAAATTTTACGTTTTTTGGACAAGGCGAGCTGCCAATCAGTTTTTATAGTGGCGATGCTATTGACAGCTATAGCACCATTGGAATGCTGATTCGGCCCGGTATTAAATATGATTTCTGTGAAAGCTGGGGATTTAACCTGATGTTACCTTCTGTGTTATCATTTGTGAGTGGAGACGATCATTCATCCTTCGAAGTTGGGGTAAACAATGGATATGTGCAAAACCATTTGGATAATACTTGTATTGGGTTCGTCTATAAGTTTTGAGCGTTAAATTGTGTCATCACGAAAGCGCCATTTTTTTGTTTTACGTATTTAAAAGATGGTTATTTACTTCAGTAATCTTTCACTTATCGGGTTTTGCAAGTCCTTAAATTGAATTTTTAGTTCAAATCCGGATTTTATGGACAGGCATTAATTATTTATTTGTCTGATGTTTTGTGGGGTTAAGTGCCAGCGTTAGACGAAGGATAAATTTTTATTGTTTAAAGTCGGCCGTCTCTATCAGTTGCTCGCGGGATTTACTTTTATTTACGATGTAAACACCGAGTATAACCAGGCCTATGGCAGACGCTTTAATCGGGCCAAAGGTGTCGAGACCCATTGCAGCTGCAGCAATAGAAGCCACTATGGGTTGTACATTGTTGTACATGGTAGCAACTGTGGGACGGAGATTCTTTTGCCCAATGGGAATCATGAGGTACGACAAAAAAGTGCTGCCGAAAACAATAAATGCGATGTCGCGGTATGTCGTTAGTGAAATGGCGGCATAATCAACCGTCCATACTTCATGCAAGGAGAATGGTGCGTAACATAAAACAGCGAATAGAAACATCCATTTCATAAGGGTAATGGGTGAATATTTTTCCACAAATTTTTTGAATATCACAAAATAAATGGCGTAACTGAATTGTGCCATAAAGCAAAGAGCAATGCCAAATAGGTTGTTTTTTGTGCCGCCGGCAGCCGATGTTCCGTAACTGCTGAGGATGATAATTGTTGCGCCGGCGCCTCCAATAACTACGCCTGTTAATTTTTTTATGGTTATGGGTTCTTTTAGGTATACGGCCGAAATGGCCATAGCCATAATCGGTAACAGCGTGGTTATAATGGATGCATTGATGGGAGAGGTGTAGGAGACGCCCATGATAAATACACCCTGGTTAAATATTATGGCAAACAACGAGGCTGCAAAAATGAACAGAAAGTCGCGTGGTTGCACTTTCTCTTTTTTTATGAACAACGAGGCCACCCAGAATGCGATGGCTGCACCTGCTAAGCGGTATGCAACCAGCGACAAATAGCTGACTGTTCCAAACAGCATCACACTTTTTGACAGAGGTGCCATCAATCCCCACGAGATATTGGCTACGGTCATAGCAAGGTGACCTTTTATTTTGTTGTATATCATTGTCGAACTGAATGAAGCTGAATTTTTTTTTATGGATTAAATAGTATTAGCAGGAAAACGTTATTTACGAAGGGCAAAAAATGAAGCTATCACATAGTTATAATTGATTGTCTGTGGCTATCTGGAACTCGTCAAAATAATCATCTTTCTTTGTGAGGCATCTTTTTCATGGTTCGATTTTTATCTGCAAAAGAGTTTTTGGGTAAGCCCAAAACAGGGTCTGTCTGTAACGTTCAACTTCTATGCAAGCCTTGAATTCCCTGACTTCATCGCCTGTTTTTATAGCTGCGGCCATTGTGTCCGGAATGTTCTAAATATTGATTCGGATGAACAATTATGTTCCCCTTTTATTCACCGCGTTTATTATTAATTGGGCCACTTCTTCCGATTTATAGGTTGAACTATCAATTGTTAAATGGTAATTGGACGCATCGTTCCAGTTTTTACCTGTGAAATGGAGGCAATAGTTGGCCCGTTCGCGGTCTGTTTTTTCCAAATCTTTATCTGTAACTATCGTTTTGAGGCCATATTCATCTGCAATTTTCTTTTTTCGATATTGGCTGTTTGCATGAATAAAAACATTGAAGCTATTGGGGTTGTCTTTTAGTATGAAATTGGCGCAGCGCCCTACAATAACACACGATTCTTTCGCACAAATATTTCTTATAATTTTACTTTGAACTAAAAATAGAGCGTCGAGAGGCGGACATTGTTCGTTCACATAGGCATAGTTTTGTTCATACAGTTCAAATAAGAGAGCGTGAGCTAACTTTTGCTCATTTTGTTGAATGTATTCGGAGGTAAATCCACCTTGTTTTGCAGTTAGGGTTATTATATTTTTGTCATAAAACGGTAAGCCTAATTTTTTAGCCACATACTGACCAATTTCGTGCCCTCCACTACCGTATTCCCGCGAAATGGTAATGACCAGATTTTTAATGGGCTTATTCGGAACCGTTTCTAAATTGGCAGTTTTGGCCATATTAGGAGACAGCCATACGTCAATGATTTTTAATCTGGTACTGAAAAATTTGGCAATGAAGCCGACTAAAATGGCGGCAACAATGGTTCCCTCCCGAATGCCTTCTACTTTATGTGAAAACAATAATGAACTAATAATTCCAACGATTACCATGCCGCTATCGACTCCTATCTTGGCTTTTCCGAATTCTTTTTTAAAGGTTTGGGATATAGCCATAGCTAATCCTTCTCCGGGAAGATAGGTGACATTTGCTTTGACTTCGAGAAAAACACCCAAAGCGATGACAACACAACTTAGTAAACACCAAAATGTTTGCCATATATAATTGGTTGCATTTATGCCGGAAACCATATGGAGTGTTAAATCGATAAAGAATCCAAACACGAAGACAACAGGTAACTGCACCAATTGTATTAAACGATACTTTTTTCGTAACAGTGCAATCTGAAACAGAATTAGCAGAATATTGAATAAGATGGTTAGTTGCCCCAGTGTATAGGCTATTTTTAAACTGAATACGTATGGGATGCAAGAAATAGGGGATACTCCCAAATTGGCTTTTACCGATAATGCGACCCCAAAAGCCATAACGAAAAGACCTAATGTGAATATTAATATTTTTAATACAAGATGGTTGAATTTCATGCCTGTGCAGTCAATGATAAAAGAATTGAAATAGAAATTTGAAGGTTCGAAATTATTAAAATTTGGAGGGGGGTGTGTCATAAAAAAATATAAATATTGTGATAGTTCAATGACACAGCGGTGTTGAAGCTCTTTTCGTTGGATTTCTGATGGAAGGAACGGTTTGTTTAAACGTGTGGCGGATTTGTTTTTTGGGGGGAGAAGAAAAGTGTCCTTAGTTATTTTAGACGACTGTGGTTTGGAGCAATGCCTCTATGCAGTTAATGGCGGTCAAGTTTATATGTTGCAAAAGCACTGCCATTTACATAGATGGTTAAAAATAAACCGGCACTGGCTTTTACCTTATAATAACATACACCGTTTTTGATGTTCGGTACTATTTCTTTAGCTTTTACCGTATTGTTAAAACTGAAAGTTATATTTTCGTTTTTTCTGTTTTTTAGTGCGATGGTAACGGTGTTGTTCTTTTGCATTTTAATAACCCCGTTTTTTGGTTCTGCAATTTCAATATTTGTATTTAAGCTATAGTATAAGGGTAAGTTGGCAAAGTCTGAAGCCGTCTTTTTTATAAGTAACCAATCCGGATTTTCGGGATAGTGTTTTAGAAAGAATTTTTCAGGTTTCATGAAAAAGTAGACATCGGTGTAGTTCTTTGCAAACCGGCCGTCCTGTGTGTCCAAATGACCTGCTCCCCATGTGACATCCACCAGATGCCAGGTTTCATTAATTTTTACCGCATTCCAGGCATGATTGGTCTGCATTGTTTTTTTCCCTATATCCTGAGGCATTATTTTGGCCGTACCTGTAATGATTTTACATTCTATATCGGATAAATCACACAATACCTTAAATAAGGTGGAATAACCCTGGCAGACGCCTTTTCTGGTTCTTAAAGTTTTTGCCGCTAAGTCGTTTTCTATTTTTTTCTCAATCTCTGCTTTTTCCTCCGGTGTGCTATAGGAATAGCTGATGCTTTTGGTGCTTGTTTTTAAAGCCTTAACATCATATTCTACATTCAGAGCAATCCAGGCATAAATAGCCCGCGTTTTTTCTTCAGGTTTTGTGAAATCACGGTTTATTAGTTCTGCCAGTTTTTCCGGCTTTTTGAATGAATGCGAATATGATTTTACGGTTTCATCTACCGCTTGTAAATCCTGCGCAGCAAGTGCCTGATTCATTATTAGTGTTATAAAAACGAAGATGGTTATTGCTTTCATAGTAGACATTAAGTGCACACTAAGTTAATTTTTTCAAGCGATTGTATTTATCATGGAAGCACGAAATTGTGCTTCCATGATAAACTGTTTGATAAGAAATGTTAATACTTCCATCTATTGGCCAAAGCAACCAAAGAGAGCATTACCGGCACTTCAACCAATACGCCCACAACGGTGACGAGAGCGGCTGGTGATTGCAATCCAAACAGTGCGATTGCCACCGCAACGGCTAATTCAAAAAAGTTGCTTGCCCCAATCATGGACGAAGGGGCGCAGATGGGGTGTGGTAGTTTTAGCTTTTTTCCACTTATCCATGTGATGAAAAAAATGAAATAAGTTTGTAAGATCAGTGGAACGGCCACCAGCAAAATGATGAGAGGATTATTTGTGATGGTGTTTCCCTGAAAGGCAAAAAGTAATATCAGCGTAAGCAATAAGGCGATTATGGAAACTGGTTTGAACTTTGGCAGAAAGACTTTTTTAAACCAGTCAGCCCCTTTTTGTCGAATTAAACTTTTGTTGGTAAGATAACCCGCCAACAAGGGAACGACCACAAAAATCAGAACACTGGTAACCAGCGTATCGTATGGAACCTTAACGTTGGTCACGCCAAGCAGAAAGCCTACGATGGGGACAAAGGCGACCAGAATAATCAGGTCATTTACCGAAACCTGAACCAGGGTGTAGTTCGGATCGCCATCGGTGAGATAGCTCCACACAAAAACCATGGCGGTACAGGGGGCTGCTCCCAAAAGAATTGCACCCGCGATGTATTCTCCGGCTAACTCGGGGGTTATATAGGCAGCATATATTTTGGTGAAGAATATCCAGGCAAAAAAGGCCATGGTAAAAGGTTTAATCAGCCAGTTTACCACCAATGTTAGAATCAGGCCTTTGGGGCGTTTGCCAACATTTTTAATGCTCGAAAAGTCAATTTGCAGCATCATTGGATAAATCATTAACCAAACCAAAATTGCCACCGGGATGTTGACTTTGTAAAGTTCCATTTTGCTCAAAAAGAGCACACTGTCGCCGGCAAAATTGCCAATTAAAATACCCGCTCCAATACAAAGAGCGACCCAAAGTGTCAGGTATTTTTCAAAAAATCCGATGTTTTTTTTTGCCATAACCTATAATTGCGGTTTTATTTGTTCGGTATATAGTTTATAAAAAGCAGTTTTTATTTCGTCGCGAACACGAATAAATTCGCTCCAGATAAACTCTTCGGTTCCTGTGGCATGCGACGGGTCATCGAAGCCAATATGTAACCTGGTTTTTACCTTGCCTGTGAATGCCGGACAGGCTTCGTTTGCGCCACCACAAACGGTAACCACATAATCCCATTCCTGCCCCAGGTATTTTTCTACCGGATCGGAGGTGTGATGACTGATGTCGATACCTGCTTCGGCCATGGCTTTCACGGCTTTGCTGTTCAACTTACCAGAGGCTTCTGTTCCCGCTGAACGAACGGTGATGTTTGAATCGAACGACTGTAAAAAGCCGTGAGCCATTTGACTGCGGCAGCTGTTGCCGGTGCATAGAATTAGTATTTTCATATTTTTCTGTTTTAGGCGTTAACACTGATTATTGCAACAAAAGGATTCGTCCTGAAAAAAATCATTAAAAAGGGTCTTAAATTTTTTAATGGTGGCTCCGGATAAACAATAATTTATTTTAAGTCCTTCCACTTCTCCATGGATTAATCCTATATTTTTTAGTTCTTTTAAATGCTGTGAGACCGTGGTGCGGCTTAGGGGCAGGAAGCCTGAAATGTCGCCTGAAATACAAGCTTTTGTCTCTGATAAGTATTTCAGAATGGCCAGTCGGGCAGGGTGTGAGATAGCCTTGGCAAACTGAGCTAATTCCTGCAACTCATCATCAAATATTTCTCTTTTATCCATTTTTTTGTTTCGCGTGTTGTATGACGCAAACATACGACATAGTGTTGTCAAAACAAAAAAATAAGCTTTGTTTTTGTGGCCGACTAACCAACTATTTAGTGTTTGTCTATAAAGTCAACTTCTGCGTTATGCTTGTCATAAAAACAGTCATTTACGAAAAGTAAACTCCTTGATTTTTATGACTTCACAGGCCTTGAATTTGAACTTTATATTTCAAACACTTAGTTTATGGACAAACTCTATTTAGTGTCTGTCCATAAAGTCAGGAAGTCAGGAGTTTGAGTTAGGAAGTTTAAATTTAAGACTTGTGACGCTGGAAAAATGCGAGTCTGTATTTCATTTGTAAGGCGCCCTGTTGTTAAGAGATGAGTTGCTTTTTGTCGTCGACAGAAAATTCGGGTTGAATGGTTATATGATTTATACCAAACTGGGACAGCATCTCTTTTATTGTTAATAAAATGGGCTCAAATTCGGTTATTTTGATGTCTTTCATTAAATCAATATGGGCTTCAAACATGATGTCATGTTCATTAATTTGCCAAACATGAACGTGATGAATATTTTTCACCTGAGCAATGGCCTCAATGGATTTGGCAATATCTTTAACGTCAATATTTGAAGGGGTAAATTGCATGATAATTTCAAGCGCCGATTTAAAGATATGCCAACTGGTATAAATTAAATAAATGGCAATGGCAGTTGAGAAAATGGCATCGATCCAATACCAATGCAGGTATTTCATAATCACACCACCAATAAGTACGGCAACCGAAGTTATCATATCGGTCAGCAGATGCAGGTAAGCTGACTTGATATTCATGTTATTACGGGCATCGTGTTGTATAAATAAGACGCTCAGACCATTTACCACGATACTAGCCAGGGCCAGCCAGATGACCCAGTTGGACGCAATCTCTACCGGGTCGAAGAAGCGTTGAATGCCTTCATAGAAAATAAAAATGGACAGAACCATTAGCGTGCCCGAATTGATAAATGCGGCAACTATTTCGGAGCGTTTGAAGCCATAGGTTTGGTTTTCGGTGGCCTTCCTTTTCGTGAGTTTATTGGCAATGTAGCTCACAACGAGTGAAATGACATCGCTGAAATTGTGTGTGGCATCGCTCAGCAGCGCCATACTTCCCGATATTATGCCACCAATGGCTTCGGCCACCGTGATGGCCACATTCAGGAAAATAGACCAACCCAGATTTTTGCCGCTTACCTCGTGGTGGTGATGGTGATGCTCTTTTGTATTGCCCATAATTTTCAGTTAATTAGTGCTTGCAAGAAAAATTCAACTTCTGCGGTATGCTTGTCCTAAAAATAGTTCTTTACGGGCGTAAATTTACTTTTTTAGGATTTCGAAAATCCTGAAATTGAAAATTTCTTATCAAGCACTCCAGACTACTTGCTGATACTAGTTCAGTAACACATAACGCATTATTTTGTTTTTTTGAAGACCGAACCCGGTTTTATCAAGGCCGCAAAATCTTCATTTCCTGCATCGATCCATTTTGTGTTTTCAAATCCTTTTGACAATAAATAGATGTATGCCCAGGCCGATCTGGTTGCCGAGGCACAAAAAGTACCAATGAATTTGTCTTTGGGCAATTCGTTTAAACGATCGGGGAGTTCATTAATGGGAATGTTAACCACCTTTATTTTCCATAAACTAAAATTAAACGACAAAGCCTCAACTTCCTCTTTTGACCTGACGTCAAGCAATATGGCATCTTCCTTTTCCAGAAAAGCTTGCGGCATAATTTTGTGTTGACCTGTTCCTGTAAACGACAAGTCCATTTTTCTTAATACATCTTCCATGATTATATGTTTTAATAGTTCGTGTTCGATTGAAAATTTTGTTAAATGATATTCCAAACCAGTTTTACCGCCATCATTAAAAGAATAATGGCCAAAATTCTTTTCACTGTTTGGGGGTTTAGCCTTTTGTGCATAAACATTGTGCCCAGCGTGGCTCCGATGATGCCTGCCGTTGAAGCGATGGCTAACAAGCGCCAGTTCACGCTGCCCATTGACCAGTAAGTTAAAAATCCTGCGAAGGAAGAAAACGGAACCACAAAAGCCGTGATGGAGGCAATCTTTTTGGGATTGAATCCAAGCATTAACATTAAGGGTGATATAATTCCCCCACCACCAACGCCCAATAGACCTGATAACAGACCGGCTAACGCGCCTATGGCAGAGAGCGCTTTATAGGGGCGGTCTTCGCGATAGGATGCCTGTTCTTTCTTTTTGTGAAAAAGGAACATAAACCCTGAGAAAAGTAAAAACCCAATAAATAAAGCCAATATGATTTTTTTAGGGATGAATTGCGATCCCCAGGCGCCTATAATGGCAAATATAAAAGAAAAGAGAATGATCGGGATGCCGATTTTGAAATCAAGCCTTTTGTTTTTGATGTTTGAGATACTGGCTCCCGTTAAACTTACGGTGTTATAGAAAAGCCCCACAGGTTTGGCTATACCTATGGGAATACCCAATGACACTAAAATGGGAATTAGTATAATGGCTGCGCCTACACCTCCCAGTGAAAACAGGAAGGCTGCGACAAAGGAGATACCTCCAATTAAATAATCCATCTATTAATATTTTTGTTGTTTTTTATTAATTCGTTGCGAGTCTGCTTTGCGTTGCCCAAAAGCAATGAAAGAGATTATGCAGGGATGTTATTGGATTCATCCTGTGTTATTTCTGAAAAATGTCATCTTCACTTTAGTTTTCATTATCGGAAACAAAATAATTGCTGCCCCAAAAATCCGCGAGAGATTAACAAAGGGCAGCAAAAAGGTGTAACGTCTTCGCTCTAAACTTCTCTGTATGGGGTTAACTGGTATTTGTACGAAAACTCCGGTGGCAGATAAGAAAACTTTATTTTGAGGTTTGCAAAGTACGAAAAATGTTGGTTTACTGGTGTAAATGAGCATTTGGGAAGCAAGCCTGACGCAGAAGTCGTATTTTTTAGATTAGTTCTCTGAGCATGGAATGCAGACTCTTTGACCATCAATAATTTTTGATTGATTATCAAATACGATCTCATTACATTTTGAGCAATGGTGCCAGTCAAAAGTTCCCTTTGGTAGTTGCACCTCTTTTTCGAATAGTTCACTTACCGAAAAAAGAACCTCTTCGTCCAATTGTTTTACATTTTCAATGAGTGGCATGACCAATTCAGGTTTAATGTCTTTAGGCTCCACTTTTTGCTTGCGAAGTTTCACAAATTCAGAGTTCAATGCCTGTTCAAAGAACCCGGGTCTTGTAGAAACTCTTACGGCCTGTTTTGATTTTAGATCAACCAGAACAATCGCATTTTTCCCATAGTTTAACTTTTCTACCAGTCCTTTTCCATACGTGCAACCTGTTGCTGCCATTACGCCGTCTAAAAAGCACGCAGCTGCATGTGCCGGGCCATTTTCACAAAAAAGATATAACTCTTTGTTACTCGCTTTTTCAACGCCAAGTTTTTTCATGGCCGTTAAGCCGGCTCTATAGCCAATTGGCATTGCGGGACACTTGTGTCCGTGAAATTCGAATGTCCATTCAGGTATTTCTACTTTTTTAGTTGCCATAATTTTTTTTGTTTAAAATTGATATTCAATGATTTATGGTGTGCTGTTTCAATGTTATGTGATGAGGTGCCCATGGGAGTTTCATCTGTTTATAATTTGTTTTAGTTATCAGATGAAACGAGCATTAGCATAATTATTTTAGAGCCTGTACATAAACGCAGAAGTTAACTTCCTGGCCAAACACTATTTAGTGCCTGTCCATAAAGTCGGGTGTTTGAGCTATAAAGTTCAAATACAAGGCTTGTGAAGTCATAAAAATCAAGGAGTTTACTTTTTGTAAATGACTGTTTTTATGACAAGCGTAGAGCAGTAGTTGGACTTTATAGGCAAACACTATTTAAAGTCTGTCTATAAACTAAGTGTTTGAAATATAAAGTTCAAATACAAGGCTTGTGAAGTCATAAAAATCAAGGAGTTTACTTTTTGTAAATGACTGTTTTTATGGCAAGCGTAACGCAGTAGTTGGACTTTATAGACAAACACTATTTAAAGCACAATATTGAATAAAAACCCGAGGATAATAATGAACAAGGTGATGGTGCCAAAGAAAACTCCTATCAGTTTCCATTTCATCACTTTTTTCAGTAAAGTCGCCTCTGGCAACGACAGACCGACCACGGCCATCATAAAAGCAATGGCTGTTCCCAGCGGTACCCCTTTGGCAACAAATACCTGTATGACAGGCACTATACCTGCCGCATTTGCATACATGGGAACCGCAAGTATCACTGCCAGCGGTACGGCGTACCATTTATCGGCCGATAAAAACTCTGTGAAGAAATTCTCGGGGATGTAACCGTGCATTGCAGCACCAATGGCAATTCCAATAATGACGTACAAAAGTACTTTGCGAACAATATCCCATCCATCTTTAATAATGGTTGGAAGACGATCTAAAAAGGATAATTTCTCCTCATTCCACTCTTCATTTTTTTGGATGGAATTATTTTGTATTTCACGTACCCAATCACTCAGGTATTTGTCCAGTTTGAGTTTTCCCAGAATAAAACCACCAAGCATCCCCATTAAAATGCCGGTTCCGGTGTAGATCACGGTGGCCTTAAAACCAAATAAGCCTAAAAACATGGCTACTGCTACTTCATTGACCAACGGAGAGGTTATTAAATAGGCGAATGTGACGCCCAAAGGAATGCCTCCTTTTACAAAGCCAATAAACAGAGGAATGGATGAACATGAACAAAATGGTGTGACGGCACCGAAAAAGGATGCAAAGAAATATTCCAGTCCGTACATTTTTTTGGTTGTCAGATAAATCCGTAACCGGTCCACGGGGAAATACGCATTTATAACGCCCATCAGACTGCTGATTAAGAAGAGCAGTATTAATATTTTTATGGTATCGTAAAAGAAAAAATTGACGGCTTCTCCTAAGTGTGATTCCGGGTTGAGTTTTATGTAATCAAAAGTAAAAGTATCGACCAGACCCGGTAAATAATGATACAGAGCTATTAAAAGTGGTAAAACAATGGCAACTGAAATGACTAATCGTATTTTTCTTTTGTTACCCTGATTGGCATCGGGGTTTTCAAGTGCATACGCAACATCCTTTGTTTTGCTTTTGTTGGGTATCAAAGAATTCAATTGATTCATTATTTGTTTTTTATTGTTCGTTAAAACACGAACAGTTGGTGTAAATTTTTTTATAAATAAATCGTCAGGACGTAATACAAGCCAACCACAATAAACAGAGATGCAACGATACGTCTGAACCAGAGTTCGAAGTTTTTCAGTTTATTGTATACCGTTCCGATAGAGCCTACGCTAAATGCAATGAGCCATGAGAATAAAATGACCGGGATACCGGTGGCTATGGCAAAGAACAGTGGTAAATACAAGCCACTGGCATTGCTGATTGTCATGGGTATTAACATCCCGAAGTAAAGGACCCCGCTGTATGGGCAAAATGCCAGTGCGAAAACCACACCCAATAAAAGAACGCCCCAAAAGCCGTTGTTCGATTTACGTTCCATCTTTTCGGTCAACGAACCAACACCGGGTATTTTGAGTGTTAAAATGCCAAGCATAAACAAGCCGATGACAATAAGAAGAGGACCTAATATTTTTTCGCCCCACTCCTGAAAGAAGCCTGCAAACTCGAATTGGCTGGCTCCAAAAAAGAAAAGTACGCCTATGACAGTATACGAAATGGCCCGCCCTAATGTGTAAATCAAGCCGTTAACAAATACCTTGCGTTGGTTCACAATGTCTTTACTGATAAAACCAATGGCCGTAATATTGGTTGCCAGCGGGCAGGGACTTATGGCGGTCATAAGTCCCAGTATAAATGCCGTGAATATTGGAAACTGCGATGTCTCCAGAAAATTTTGTAATACCTCCATCGTTACATCATTGAATCAATGGTTGATTTTAATTTACTTTTCAATTTGTCGGGATTGTTACGGGCATTTAAAAAGGCGTCGTTGGTCAGGTTCACCGTTTTGTCGCCGTTAACAATTAAAAGTGCGGTACCGCTAATTTTATATTTTGATACCAGCTCGTTGTTTTTGTCTTCGTCGCTGTTGATGGACTGGAAAATAACCTTGTCACCATAATACTCTTTGATCGCTTCTTTAGAAACTTTTTCTACCGCCTGACAGGTGGCACAACGGCGGGTTGTATGAAAATAATAAGCTTTTACTTCGCTTGATGTTTGGTTATTGGCGCAACAAGCGGTTGCTTTTGTACCGGTTGAATTGTCATTGGCTGTTGCTCCGTTGCAACATTGTGCCGATACAGCCATAACGCCTGCAAAAAAGATAAGGCTTAGCGTGTTGATTAATTTTTTCATCTTGAGTCCTTTTTTGAATTGATTACTAGACTAGAAATTTCTTGATTTCATCTACCGACGGCACTTTTCCCTTCACAACAATGTTGTCATCAATAACCAGGGCAGGGGTCGTCATCACATTATACTTCATAATTTCAACAATGTCTTCTACTTTGGTAATAGTGGCATTTATCCCTGTTTGTGCTACCGCTTCGCGGGTGGCTTTTTCCAGAGCCTTGCACTTTGCACAGCCTGTGCCTAAAATTTTGATATCCATGTTTGCTGGTTTTAAATTGTTCAAATTCATTTTGCTTATATTTTGTTATTCGTTATTCGCAAAACAACGAACATTGTTTGCAAATTTTTTTTATACTCTCAGAAATTGTTTAAAAAGTTGTTGAGCTTCTTTCCAGTTTTCTTTGTTGATACAGTATTTAATTCTGGGGGATTCTATTTCTCCCTGAATCAATCTGGCGTCTTTTAATTCTTTCAGGTGTTGTGACAAGGTTGATTTTGCAATGGGAAGCTCATCGCTCAGGTCGCCGCTGTAACAACAGCTTTGCGACGAAAGCAACTCCATTACATATACCCGAACGGGGTGTGCCATTGCTTTGGCATAGCGTGCAATTCGTATTTGTTTATCGGTTGTCACTGATTTTATATCCATAGTGTTCGTAAAAAGACGAACAAAGGTATGCATTTTTATCAAAATCCCAATAGTCTTCAAATATTTTTAGGATTGAGCGGTCGACAGGTATTGATTTTGAATGTCTTAATTTTTTTTCATCCAAGATGTTGCTGAAGACTATTGTCCGGCAAAAAACAAATTTTTCATTTAAGTCAAATGGAATAACGAGCGGAAATCGGATGAGTCAGAATACTTGATATTTACAAACGGAAAGAGATAAAATAAAAAACCTAGAGCTTTGTCTAGGTTTTATTTTAATATTTTTAAGTGCAGAAACTAAAGCGAATTTGATTTACGAATAGAAGTGCACTGCGGTACAAATGTACATAATTTCAGATCTATTGTGTAAGTTCCAATTAAAATTTGTAATTAATTATTTCTGTAATGATCTTTTTTAGATTTTTATTGGCAGGCGTTTTATTCCGTCTGTAATTTTATCCACATTGTCATTTCTTCCAGTGCTATTGGCGAAAAAGTTTGCTCAAGGGTGGCATATTCGAGTGGTGAGCCTGTTTTACATTCTTGAAACAAATGGTTTAGGTTTGGTAATTCCTTGATTGTAAATTCTTTATTACCTCCTTTTGTTAAAGCCTCTTTGATTGCTCCTAAATTTTCGTTTGGTGGTACTTGTAGATCTTTTTCGCCATTGAGTGCTAAAACAGGACATTTTACTTTTTCCAATGCCGGGGCCGGATCGTATTTGAGGAAGTATTGCATCCAGGGGGATGTGATTTGTTCGACTTGCTGTTGCACAAATTCATCATCGCTGATACCTTCCGGCTTTTGTTCTGCGGGACCGTCTTTTAATATTTGTTTAAGGTAGTTGGTAAGGTCACTGTTTAATTGATCAGGATTGGTTGATTTGGTTACAATTTCAAATGTTTTTTTATTGATGATTTCGTTTTTCTGTAAATCTTCATCGCTTATTCCAGTTGCTTTTCCGATTAGTTTTTGTTGCAATAGCAGTATTTGGTCTCCCTGAATTCCCGGGCCAGCCAATAAAACAATGAAAGCCACATTTTCAGATTGGCTGGCAACCATTGGTGCTATTAATCCGCCTTCGCTGTGACCAATCAGGCCAATTTTAGTCACTTCATTTCTTGTTTTTAAATAAGCAACCGCACTCTCCACATCCGTTGCAAAGTCGGCCGAAGTAGCAGATTTAAATGTGCCTTTTGATTGCCCAACGCCCCTGTCGTCATATCTTAAAACGCCAATTCCGTTTTTGGTTAAATAATCAGATATTACCAAAAAAGGTTTGTGTCCTAATAATTCTTCATCTCTATTTTGTGGGCCACTACCTGAAATTAGAATTACAACCGGGAAACGCCCTTTGTTTTGGGGTAGAGTTAATGTTCCTGATAGTGTGATGTCTGCTTTTGTATTTTTAAAAGTGACATCTTCACAGTAGTATGGATAAGGTTTTGTTGGCTCCTGTGGTCGTTTTACAACGGCTTTTTCAATGGCTTTGCCGGATAAATTCATCGGGAATTCCTGACCACCTTGCTTAAATGTTCCGATTATTTCGTTATCCTTTAATTCGCCGAGGTACTCAATTTTTGCGCTTGCAACTTCAAATTTAATCAGGTTATTCTCAAAAGTGGTACTTGTCACCGGTATGCCTTTAGCCCCTTGGTCGGGGCTATCCATTGTGGACTGATATCCATCATCGGTTTTTGATACATTAAAAACAACCCGTAATTGAATTCCCTGGACTTTTAAAAGTCCGTTCCATTGCCCTGTAATGTCCTGAGCTGTTAATGAAAATGAAGAAAACAATGTAATCAGTAAAATTAAGATGGTTTTCATATGTTTAAAATTTGTTTTTTAAGGTCATATGGAACTCGCCGGAATTAATCATCCCTCTGTGTGTGAAGCTATTCCCAAGGCTCGTTTCATCTGTCTATAATTTGTTTGTTAAGGTCACATGGAACTCATATGTTCAACTTCCTTTGGTGTTTTGGCTTTTTTGTAAGTCTGTTCGTCTTGAAGATTGAAAAAAGTGAGCGCCCTGTTGTAATAATCTATTTGAAAGTAAAGTAACAAAAAAAATGGGGCTTTATTGATGAGAAAAAAATATCACAAAGAAACACAAAGGTTCGCAAAGCGGAAAATGCATATGGAAAATTAATTATGTTAATGGCTGGCACATCGGTTTATACCTGTTCTCAGTGTAAAGGATGAAATGGATTGAGAAAAAAGGGAGTGTAATCGATTGTCGTGAAAGTGACGATGGTTAATCCACCAATGTTTTTGCATCCCATGTTGGTATTGGTTTGTTAAGCGTTAGTTGAAGTCTACTTAACGGGCGTTTATTCCCATTTTCCTTTGTGCAAAAGTTTTGATTGATAGCTTCTTGATTTAATATTTAAAGCTGTTTTTATTTTTTTAGGGGGGGGAGACAAATAATTTTTTTGTTATGTTTGTTTGAAATTTTATGAACAATGCAGCAATTTATAGGTTACCATGGAACTAGTGTAGCATCTGCCAGAAAGATAATTGACAATAATTATGAATTGTCTGTTGGTAATGATGAATGGTTAGGGAGTGGGGTTTATTTTTTCATAAAAGGAATTAGCTCCAAACCTGATGAACAAGCAAAAAAGTGGGCTATAGTTCAAGCGTGGAATAATTTTGAAAAAAAATACACATATAATCATTTTAGCGTATTGAGATCTGCGCTTAAAGTAGAGGATGATAATTTGCTTGACCTGACCTCCGAGGATGGCATTGTTGTTTTAGAATATTTAACTAAAGCTTTTGAGCGTGCAATTAAAAAGTCAGGAAAGAATATTATTTATTTGGATGGATTATTAATTAACTTAGCACGGAATGAAGGTATATTACCAGTTGATGTTGTAAAAGGAAATTTTTACATTAAGTTTGCAAGAGAAAGGAAGAAACAAATAAGATTGAGAACACCAAATTGTACAATTTGTACTGTATATGATCCAATAAAGAATATTGAAGGTACTAAAATTGTTAAGATAGGAGACGTGAAAAATGAAATTATCTAAAGATATAAAATCAAAAATCGACCATTTTTTTGAAAATATAACGCCAGAGGAATTGTATAATTTGGCAGTTACAAAATATGGTTTTAAGTCAGAGGATATTTTAGCCTTAGATGATCAACCTTTTTCTGTAATTAATAAATTATATTATGCTACTTCTAATGACGACTTAATTGATACTAATCAAGTTTCAGAAACATCTCCATTAGCTGCATAGATATGAAAATACAATTAGAGAATTGGAAAGTTCAAGAGTTGAGTCTTTCTGTTCTTAATGATGAGACCAGAAAGGAGAATTCTTTTAACTTGAACAGTGGTAATTTCTTCCCGGAAGAAGATAATAAGACCTTTGGTGTTGGCTTTACTGTTGAAATAAAAGATAAAAGGTTTAACCTAAGTATTGAGGCTACTTTTATTTTTTCATTAGAGGAAGAAGTCACGGAAGAGTTCAAAGTTTCTAATTTCCCTAAAATTAATGCACCTGCGATTGCCTTTCCCTATTTAAGGGCGTACATATCAAATTTAACTCTACAATCTGGATTTGATCCCATAATTTTACCTTCAATAAATTTCGTAAAACTGTCAAAAGAAGATTAGTTTTTGCCCTAATCGGGTTTCTTACGAGCAGAAAATGAGCATAGAAAATTAATTATGTTGATGGCTGGTGCTTCGTTTTAGGCCTGTTCTCAGTGTGAAAAATGAAATGGATTGAGATTATGCCTTTCAGTGTCTTCTTTGTGTACCTCTGTGTTACAAACCTGGGGCTCATTTTGTCCCTGATTTAGTGCTTTTGCCCCACTGTTTTGAAGCACTGATTTCATAAGATTTTTTTTCTAAGCAGTTTTTGGGCCCCTCTGGAAGCTCCTGTTCATAAGCTTTCCATGAGGGTGTAAAAAGGAGCGGTCCTCTTACCCAAAAGGAGCGGCCCTTTTACCCAAAAGGAGCGGTCCTTTTACCTGAAAGGAGCAGTCCTTTTTACCGAAAGGAGCAAGGCTCTTTTTCAGGACACTCAAAACGTGACTGAAATTTGTTCTCAACCAGCTAAAAGAAACTGTTGTTTTGTGGCTTGATTTGTTAACACGGATTTCTGAAATGGGTGTTTCAAAGTTTGCTTTTATTGTTTTGGGGAAGTAATAAAAAAGCAATCGTCAGAATGACTTAAAATGCAGAAATAGATCGATTTTTATTCTAATTGACCGGAAGGATGTGGCATCTTTTTAGTAAATACTTCCGATGGCATAATTACTTTCATGGATATTTCAAGGCGGGTTTCAGAACTGAAATTGCCTGTCTTTACAAAACTGGAATAGAGTTTATGGCGTAAAGACAGGCAATTTTTCTTTATTATAATACTTCTTTAACAGAGTCGGATAATGAGGTTGTTGGTCTGCCTATCAATTTTGAAAGTTGGTGGGCGTCGTCGAACAAATCGCCTTTTGAAGCACTGATGTCCCAACTTGCGATTGCTGCTGCAAAATCCTTTGGGATATCAAAGCTTGTAAGTATTTTGACATACTCTGATTCCGTTAAATTTCTATAAGGGATATTTTTACCCGTCTGGCTAGAAATTTCAGCCGCCAGGTCGCTCAGTGTGTAAGATTGGTCACCGGCTAATTCGTAAACTTTCCCTTTATGGTTTTCGTCGGTTAACACCGCTGCTGCTGCCGCGGCATAATCGGCTCTGGCTGCTGATGCTATTTTTCCATTACCGGCGCTTCCAATAAATGCACCGCCGGCAATGGCACCTTCAATCGACGCAGTGTAATTTTCGGTGTACCAACCATTTCTAAGTATTGTATAGTCAATGCCAGACTCTTTCAACGCTTTTTCGGTGACCAGATGTTCGCCGGCAAGATTTAATGTTGATGTATCGGCGTGCAATAGACTGGTATAAACAATCCATTTTACGCCCGCTTTTTTGGCGGCTTCAATTACATTTGAATGCTGAGCGGCGCGTTGGCCAATTTCGTTACCCGATATAAGTAATAAATGATCGATACCGGCCAGAGCGTCAGCTAATTCATTGCTTCTGGTATAATCAAAAGCGCGGACTTCTACGCCTGATTTTGAAGCTTTTTGCGGGTTTCTGACTAATGCAACAATATTATCGCTGGAAATATTTTTCTTTAATTCAATTACAACCAAACGGCCTAACTGGCCTGTGGCTCCTGTTACTGCTATTTTCATATGATTATATTTTGTTTTTCAGTTGCCATATGAAACTCGCCGGAATAATCATTCACCTGTGTGAGCATTCCTTTATCATGGCTCGTTTCATCTGTTTCAATTTTAATGTTTAGTACCAAATGACGCTTCATGTAATAATTGTCTCTTTGTGTGGGAACTTTTATCAGGGAGGTTTCATTTGATCATTGTTTTTTTATTGGTCTGCCAAATGTATTTCTATAAGTTGTAGAAAAGCATCTGTTCAGACAATTGTAATTTTAGCCTATTTTAACGGATGTCATTGACAAAGAGCCTCCAATGGGCTGGTTATTAAATAGGCTGATGTCGTCTTTTGCATCCTTAAGTGCCAGAGCATAAAGCAATGGCAAATAATGTTCGGGCGTGGGAATGGCTAATTGAAAAGCTTTACCTTGCTTTGAAAAGTCGATTAAGCTTTGATGATCACCATTCAATATGTATTCATTTATTTTGGTGTTAGCCTCTTGAGCCCAGTCAAAAGCAAAATTTTCGTTTATTCTGCGCCAGTCTACCATTTGTAAATTGTGTATTAAATTGCCACTACCAACAATCAGGACGCCTTTGTGTCGAAGCATACTTAGCTCTTTTGCTAAAGCGTAGTGTTCGGCCGGATTTTTACGATAATCAATACTGAGTTCGATTACCGGCACATTGGCTTTAGGATACATGTGACGAATAACGCTCCATGCCCCATGGTCGAGGCCCCAATTATCATCCAGCCGCACTTCGGCACTTTTTATCAATTGTTGCGTTTCAGCGGCCAGGTTGGGGTCGCCCGGTGCCGGGTATTGCACTTCATAAAGTGCCTGTGGAAATCCGCCAAAATCATGAATGGTTGGCGGATTTGGCATGGCAGTTATTTTGGTCCCGGCAGTTTCCCAATGCGCTGAGACGACTAAAATGGCCCTGGGCATTTTTATTTGCGACGATACGTTCCTGAATCCTTGTACAAATTCATTTTCTTCAATGGCATTCATTGGACTTCCATGCCCTATAAAAAGGACGGGCATTTTAGAGCTATTCGAAAACGATTCTGTTATTTTTTTCATATGATTATATTTTGTCTCTCAGTTGTCATATGGAACTCGCCGGAATTAATCATCCCTCTGTGTGCGAACCAATTTCTCATGGCTCTTTTCATTTTAAAATGAGATGATTGCTCTTTGTTAAATAACAATTTGTATGTCAAGAATAAATATGTTATCAATAGCCTTGTCACCCAGATTGTCAAAGAATGAATTGGAGCCATAGCGAACATCAAACTTAGAACGGTCAATCTTTAATTGCGCTGCGTATTTATTGTCTTTTTTGAAAACATCAAATGTGATGGGTTCTGATTTCCCCTTAATGGTTATGGTTCCGGATACTTTGGCTTTCCCGTTTTCAAATTTGCTTGCTTTACTGACTACAAAAGTCGCTGTCGGAAAATTTTCAACACCAAAGAAATCGTCCGATTTCAGGTGACCAACCAATTTCTGATTGTAGCCTTCATCCTCAACATCGTTATTTGTGATGGTATTCATATCCATAACGACTTTTCCGCCCACAATATCACCCTCTCTTAATTCAAAATATCCATTTTTAATTTGAATCTCTCCGTTGTGCGAACCTCCAATTTTATTGCCTGTCCATTTAACAACCGACTCGTTTACTTTTATTTCACTTTTTTGTGCAAAAGTGGATAATGTACCTGCTATCAAAAGCATTCCTAATAATTTTACTGTTTTCATAAGATTCTAATTTGTTTGTTTTAGCCACATGGAACCCGCCACTGAAATGACCCTCCTTTGTGAGAAATCCATCTCATGCTCGTTTCATATCGCAAAAAATTAATTGGTTTTAATTAATTATTACAATACAAAGGTAACGTGACAAGGGGGGCCGAACACTTGACCTATGGTAAGAAATGAAATTGATGTAGGTTAACCGAAGCGAATAAAGTGGGTGCTATCGGCGCTTTCGGATACGGCTTAAGCTTTCAGGTGTAATTCCCAGATAAGAAGCAATATAGGCTAATGGCACCCGTTGAAACATGTCCGGATGTTCTTTCAGCATGTTATTATAACGATCCATTGCCGTTTCCCACATGGTTGCATTTAAGCGCTTTAGCGCGTTAATGTATGCTTTTTGAAAAAGTATGCGAAAATATCTTTCTAATTTGGGAACTTCAGTATATAGCTGTTCCATTCGCTCAAACGAGATACGTAACATTTGTGTATCTTCTATTGCTTCAATATTGTATTTTGATGGTTTTTGAGTAAAAAAGCTTTCCAAATCACTAATCCAGTTGTTGTCCATTCTGATTTGGTAGATGTGTTCGACCCCTTTTGAATCGATATAAAAAGAGCGTAAGCAACCTTTGGTAATAAAATAGATGTATTTGCATGTATCTCCTGCAACAAGAAGATCTTTCTTTTTTTTGACAGATGCCGATTCGAATGAACTTAAAATAACTGGTTCATCCTTATCTGTTATATCCGACCATTTTTTAAAATAATATAGTAATTTATTGTCATCAGGCATTTTAATTCGCTTTGATAAAACAGAAATACAAATTTAAGGAAAAGAGACACATCTTCTCCTGATGTATGGTGCCTAATTAGTGTTTGTCTATAAAGTCAACTTCTGCGTTACGCTTGTCATAAAAACAGTCATTTACGAAAAGTAAACTCCTTGATTTTTATGACTTCGCAAGCCTTGAATTTGAACTTTATATTTTAAACACTTAGTTTATGGACAGACTCTAATTAGTGTTTGTCTATAAAGTCAACTTCTGCGTTACGCTTGTCATAAAAACAGTCATTTACGAAAAGTAAACGCCTTGATTTTTATGACTTCGTAAGCCTTGAATTTGAACTTTATATTTTAAACACTTAGTTTATGGACAGGCACTAATTAGTGTTTGTCTGTAAAGAGAACTACTTTGTTATGCTTGCTTTTAAAATGGGTATTTGCATCAGTAAATTTATATTTTTCAGGTTTCGAAAGCCTCAAAAATGAAGTTTTTTATCTGCCGTCGGATTCTTCAGGCACGAAATAAATTTTAACAGCGAGACCTCTTTGCAAACAGCAAATAATCGACAGAACTTTTTTAAATATTATTATCCTGCCAATTTGCGGGATTGTTTATAATATATTTTTAATTCGTTGAAATGATTTATTATTACGGCTGATATGGTCATGGAATCGCGGTTATCAGGCGAAAACAGAATTTATTTTACGGGCATCGACGGTAACACCCGTTTTAAAACTACGAATAATTGATATCAAATTTGTTATTGAATTTATTGTTTGTGTATCGGTAATGATAGAGACGCAATTCATTGCGTCTCTATCCATTTTTGTGTGAATCACGACAAAGCCTCCTTAAAACTCACCAGTTTTTGTTTTTCTTCATCCCAAAGGCTGTATTTTGCTGCTCGCAGACTCTCCATGAAAGTCATGGGCTTTTTTTGAAACAGAGGATTTTCTTTGTAACATTTTTCCAAATTGTAATTGGGTACTTTGGGACTTAAATGATGGATGTGATGAAACCCGATGTTACCCGAGAACCATTGTAATATGGCGGGAAATTTTACAAATGAGCTGCCATCCATCGCAATGGTGGTATAATCCCAGTTTGTGGTGCGTTCCCACATCACGTCTTCAAATTGGTGCTGCAAATAGAACAACCAAACCCCGAACGCTGAAGCAAAATACAATACGGGAATCTGTATCAGAACATACGTTTTTAAGCCGATCATGAAGGATATGATGGTGATGGCTGCAATGATTGATACGGTTGTTATGTGAGAGTATAGATTAATCTTTTTGGATAGCTTTTTGTCCGGGAAACGGAAAAATATGGCAAAGAGAAAAAATGGGGCAATTAGAAACAGGATAATAGGATTACGATAGAGACGATAAAAAAGTCGTTGTCTTTTTGTACTGTTTTTGTACTCTTTTACCGTCAGTATTTTAATGTCACCCATTCCACGTTTGTCAAGGTCGCCAACGGTTTTGTGATGCACCATGTGCTGATAGTGCCATTTGTGGTATGGCGTAAATACCAGTGCGCCGGCAATGATTCCTACTATCTTATTTAAGCGGCGTGATTTAAAAAAGGAGTTATGCCCGCAGTCGTGAAAGATGATAAAAATACGAACCAAAAAACCCGCTGCAAGGACTGATAATGCAAGGGTGATTAAATATGAATAACGGAGCGAATAAACCATTATTACCCAAAGAATCACGTAGGGGACAAAAGAATTTATTACCTGCCACCAGCTTTTAGCAATGCTGGGTCGGGTGTATGGCTTAATAATATTAATCCAGTTTGACCATTCGTTGTTTTGAGCTTCCATTTTATCTTAATTTTAAAGTGCTAATACAAAAATAATTATCGCTGTGCATAAAAGCAATAATTAAAAGTCCGGCTTCGGTGTTACGCCTTGGGATTTTGCAAGTCTTGAATCAGAACATATTTATTACATACCTGAGTTGTCTTGCAAGTACTAACTGGGTGTTTAATAAATTGTTATGTTTTAATAGTCAATTTAAGTCAAGACCTGATTGTCAGTCACACAGGTAAAGTTGGCAGGAAAGGGGACTCTTTTCCTGCCAGCTTATAGTAAAACAAAGAATGAAATGGTTTAGTTTCGTATTTTGAAAATTAATGTTCGTGTTCGGTTTCTTCTTTTTTCATGTCAGCCAGTAAATAATAGGCCGCATTGAGAACTATTTGCGTGTTTTCGGGCAATGGGGTGATGAGGTTTATTTCAGTGTAGCCGTCGTCTTTGATGCCGGGTATTACTTCAACCATTTTATAGGCCAAGGGGTTGTTGCTGTCGGCCTCACGGTCTGTTTCATCGTGTTCATGATGCGTCACCGCTTCAGGGTCAGACGTGAAAATATATGATTTGATTCCTTCCGTGACAATGGCATCGTTTGGAAGTGTGCGGGTATATTTTTCGTCGGTATGTATATGACCGGACAGGTACATGCCAGGAATAAGACCCGGGACATTTTTATCGATTTTGGCGTGAACATGAACCGCTCTCAGGTTGGCGTCGAATTCTTTGCCGATGGCAAAAATGGTCGCCAACAGTTCTTCTTCGGGACGGTTGGCCACTGTAAAATGAATTTTCTGGCCCACACTGAGTAAATGGACGTCCTTTTCGTAAACCATAAAATCGGCATGAATGGCACTGTTGTCCGACACCGCAAATAGCTTGTCTTTGGCATCAACATAAGTGCCCAACTTAATATTCACCTCACTGACAAATCCGTTTAGTGGCGAATAGATGGGTATGGTGCTTGAAATTTTACCTGCCATCACGTTGTCGGGCGAGATATTTAACAGCTCCAGGCGCGATTTTAACCCTTCGTATTTAGTCTTTGCAATATTGTACTCCATCCGGGCCTGTTGGAAGTCGCGTCCGGCGCCCACATTGTTGTCGAACAACTCTTTTTGTCGTTCATATTCCTGTTTTAAAAAATCAAGTCGATTGGCTGTTTCTGAAAATTGTTCCTGTAATGTGATGTAATCAGGATGTTCGAGAAGTGCCAGTTGCTGGCCTTTACGCACTTTGTCGCCGTGAAATACGTCTATTTCTTTTACATTTCCACCTATAACGGCGGTGATGTCGGCTTTGTCTGACGGTGCAACCACCAGCTGTCCGTTCGATTTTACCACCGTTGTCAGGTTGCGCATTTCAAAAGTGCCTGTTTTTAATTTCAGGGCGTCACGCTGCTGTTGGTTTAAGATGACGACTCCTTCTTCGTCGTGGTGGTGCTGTTCTTCATTATGGTTGTTGTCTTGTTTGTTGTTGCATGCCATTAACGTTGCGATGGCTATAATTGCTATTCCTGTTTTTGTAGGTCTCATTATTTAGTGTTTTTACCGGTTAGAAATTGGAGCTGTGCCGACAATTCAAAATATTCGGCCTGCTGTGTTAAAAAATCTTGTTTTGTGCGAATGGCAGCTTCTGTATTCTGAATAAACTGAACATAGTCGATATCGCCCAGACGGTAGGCCAGTTGTGCCGTTTTGATCTGTTCATCGGCCAGAGGCAAGGCCTCCGTCTGATAATAGTCGATGACTTGTTGTAAGGTTATGTATCGGCTCATTTGTTGATAGTATTCCGCTCTTAATTTCAGCTTTTTTTGCTGGTACTGCTGGTGGGCGATCTGGAATTCCATTTTGGATGCCTTTATTTCGCCCGATTGAGAGAAGAATAACAAAGGAACCGATATGCCGGCTTCCCAGCCATAATATCCCGACAGACCATCAATTGATTGTAATTTATAACCCAGATTTATTTTGGGTAGTAATCCGGCTTTCTCTGCTTTCCATGTTTTTTCTGCTACATCAGTTTCGGTTAAGTAGTAGTCAATTAAAGGGCTTTTGTTTAAAGAATCGGCTTGTGACACCAGCTTAAAAGTATCGTGCCCCAAATGCTGTATGTCGACATCCACAACTTCGGGGTAAAGCAGATATTGGTTTAGTTGATGTAATGCGGCCCAATAGTTGCTCTCGGCCTTTTTAACATTGACCTGCATTTCCGTGTGTTTTGCCGAAGCCGACAGATATTCAATTTTGGAGCTGGCTTCTGTTTTGTACCTCAGCTGGGCGGCTTTCTGAAAATCGTTGTACAAGGTGTTGAGTTCTTTCAGAAGCTGGTATTGTTGTTTGGCCAGTGCCGCATTGTACCAGGCTATACTCACGTTGCGACTTAAAGCCAGTTGGGTTATGTTTTGGGCCGCAAGGGCTTGTTTTGTACGCGATTTTGCCAGGTTGCTTTTGGCCGGAATGGCGAAGAGGTCAATCTCGGACTGGGCAATTGCAATTTTGTTTTGGATGCCCGGAGCGCCGTTGCCCACTTCTTCTTTGCCGGTGTTTACCGAGGTGGTACCCAGGTCATAAGCCGTGGCCTTTAGCGCCTTCTGTTTTCTCACTTCCAGTTCAGCCGATTTTATGGACGGATAATTATCTATGGCCCGTTCAATGGCTTGCGGTAGTGTTACCGATGAATTTTGGGCATTGGCATTACCGGAAAGTCCGACGCCTGCTGTTATTAATAGCAATGGAAGCGCATTTGTCAATGGTCGGAACGATGCGGGTTTGTTTGTTGCCGATTCCACAAATTTATATAAAATAGGCAGCACAATAAGGGTCAATAGTGTGGATGTGAGCATTCCGCCAATGACTACTGTGGCTAATGGCCGCTGAACTTCGGCGCCTGCCGATGTCGATATTGCCATGGGTAAAAAGCCGAGTATGTCGGTTGAGGCGGTTAATAAAATGGGGCGGATACGTCTGATAGACCCTTTTTTGATGATGTCGGAAAGGGACCATCTGCCTTCGGCTTTTAGTTCATTGAACCCGCTAATTAACACCAGTCCATTGAGTACCGCTACCCCGAATAAAACGATGAAACCAACACCGGCAGAAATGCTAAGGGGCATACCCCGCACGTAAAGAGAAAACAGTCCGCCTACAGCGGCAAACGGAACAGCCACATAAATCATGAGGGTCTGTTTAAACGATTTTATGGCGAAAAAGACCAGCATAAAAATGAGGGCGAGTGCCAGCGGAACAACAAGCGACAACCGTTTTGAAGCTCTTTCGAGGTTCTCAAAAGCGCCACCGTAGCGAATGTAATAACCAACGGGCAGATCGAGCTTTTCTTCCAGCGTTGTTTCAATTTCGGCCACCAGCGATTTTATATCTCTGCCTTCAACATTAATCCCGACATAGGTTCGTCGGTTGGTATTGTCGCGGCTGATTTGCATGGGGCCCGGCTGATAATTAATTTCAGCCACTTCTTCCAGCGGTATTTGTTGGCCGTCGGGTAAGCTTACAAACAGATTTTTTATGTTGTCGATGTCTTGACGATGAGTCTCATCCAGCCGTACCACCAGGTCGAACATCTGTTCTCCTTCGTAAATACGTCCGGCTACGCCACCACTAAAAGCGGTCTCGATGATGGTGTTGAGGTCTTTTATTTTCAGGTTGTAACGCCCCAGTTTATTGCGGTTGTAATGAACGGTGATTTGAGGAAGCCCTTTGGTTGCTTCAGCTTTTACACCTGCCACACCCTCAATACCGGAAACCAGCTGTGCTATTTCCTGTGCTTTGTCGGCCAGCATATCCAAGTCATCACCGTACAGTTTCACTGCAACATCTTCCCGAATGCCGGTTAACAATTCGTTGAAACGCATTTCAACCGGTTGACTGAATTCAAAATTGACACCTGGCACGACACTGACTTTTTCTCTGACTTTATTGATCAGGTCTTCTTTTGAGCGTGCTTTTGTCCATTGATTTTCAGGTTTTAATATCACAAATATATCTGCTATATCAATGGGCATCGGGTCCATGGGTAAGTCGGCAACGCCAATTCTGCTTTGAATGCTTTCCACTTCATCCGGGAAGTTCTCCAATACGATTTGTTCCAGACGGGTGGATGTTTTTGTGACTTCGGTTAACGAAGTTCCCGGTTTCAAAAAGGCCTGAAAAGCAAAGTCGCCTTCATCAAGGGTCGGTATAAATTCGGCGCCCATCCGTGTGAATATTAATCCGCTGGATAACAACAACACAAAGGCGATACTTAATACTATCCAGCTTTTCCTGAGCGACCAGCTGATTATGGGGGCATAGCTTTTTTCGAGTCTGGCAATGATTTTATCGCCCCACGTTTTTTTATCATTTTTGGGTGGTTGCAGGAACCTGGCTGCCATCATAGGTATGTAAGTGAGGCATAACAGAACCACGCCTAAAACGGCGAAGCCAAATGTCATGGCCATCGGGATGAACATTTTACCTTCAATTCCCTGAAGGGCTAAAACCGGAATGAAGACGATTAAAATGATAAGCTGTCCAAAAAATGCCGGGTTCATCATTTTACTGGCAGCCGTACCGGCAATTTTATCGCGTAGTGCCTGGTCGGGCTTTGTGCCGATGAGGTTTTTACTATGAAGCTGAAAAATCATACTTTCGACGATTATGACCGCTCCATCAACCAGAATTCCGAAATCGAGCGCACCCATACTCATCAGGTTGGCCCACACGCCAAACAAGTTCATCATGATAAAAGCAAAAAGCAAAGCCAGAGGAATGGTGGATGCCACAATTAAACCACCTCTTAAATTGCCCAGGAATAAAACCAGTACGAAGATGACGATGAGGGCACCCAGCGAAAGGTTTTCGGCTACCGTGGAGGTGGTGCTTTTGATTAGTTTACTGCGGTCGAGAAATGGCTTTATGACAACCCCTTCGGGCAGGGATTTCTGAATTAAAGCCATTCGTTCTTTTACATTTTTAATGATGTTATTGGAATTTTCGCCTTTAAGCATCATCACAATACCGCCTACGGCTTCTCCTTTTCCATCTTTGGTAAATGCACCATAGCGCAGGAAGTTACCGAATTTTACCTCGGCGATGTCTCTGATAAAGATGGGGTGATCTGCCTTGTTTGCCACCATCGTGTTTTTAATGTCAGCCATCGATCTCATTAATCCTTCGCCTCTGATAAAGTTGGCCTGGAAGTTTTTTTCAATATAGGCGCCACCGGTGTTTTGGTTATTGTCTTCAAGTGCTTCAAAGACATCGGAGATGGTCAGGCCCATGCTTCGGAGTTTGTCGGGATTGATGGCTACTTCGTATTGTTTGTTGCGGCCACCGAAAGAGTTAACCTCCACAACGCCGGGTAACATGGCCATTTGTCGTTTAACGATCCATTCCTGCATGCTGCGGAGGGCCATATCGTCATAGGTCGATTCATACCCGGGTTGCACCTCCAGAGTGTATTGATATATCTCACCCAATCCGGTGCTGATAGGGGCCATAAACGGATCCCCAAATCCTTCGGGTATTTTCTCTTTGACCTCGGCCAATGCTTCGCTTACCAATTGGCGGGGCAGGTAGGTGCCGGCGCTTTCTTTAAAGACAATGGTTACAACTGAGAGCCCAAATCTTGAGACGCTTCGTATTTCAGTCACATCGGGAAGATTGGCTACTGCCAGCTCTACCTGGTAGGTTACAAATTGCTCAATGTCTTCAGTTCCCAGGTTGGGCGCTGTTGTTATGACTAAAACCTGATTATTGGTGATGTCGGGCGTGGCATCGAGCGGTACTTTGGTCATGGAATACAGGCCGCCCATTATAAGGCCTATAACCATCAGCCCTATGAGGACTTTGTTTTTTATTGAAAATGATATGATACGATTAATCATCAGATGTTTCGTTTTAGATAAGTTTTGTTAGTTAGTGTGTGCCTATAAAGGCAACGATATTGTTATACTTGCCATAAAAACAGTTATTTACGAAAAGTAAATGCTTTGATTTTTATGACATCGCAAGCCTTGTATTTGAATTTTAGATTTCAAATACATCGCTTATGGACAGACTACTAAGTTGTGTCTGTAAAGACAATGGTTTTGTTATACCGGCCATAAACACAGTTGCTTACGAAAAGTAAGTGCTTTGATTTTTGTGATATCGCAAGCCTTGTATTTGAATTTTGCTTTTCAAACACTTAGTTTATAGACAGGCTCTAACTAAAGAAATTAACGATTTCCGAAAAAATATTTCCAGGGATGAAAACCGGAAGAAATATCAGGCTGCAACAGGAGGAGCCCTTAAGGAAGAGCTGGTGCAGAATAATTGTTTTTGCAGAATAAGCTTGATACAACAAGTCCTGTAGAAAGCATTTATTTCGACAGACGTCTTTGGATTTGTTGCAATGGCGAAAAGATCAAAATGAAAATCAAATTCAAAAGGCGCGAGCTTAACGGGAATATTTGTTCTCTCAAAAATCAGAAGATTAAAAGCATGACAGTGCGTATTCTGATTTTCGTTGTGCTTGTCTGTATGGGGATTTGGGCATGCCGGGGATCCCGGATGTGCTTCTATACAAAAATGATGGTGGTGCGGAATAACGGCATGAGTCAATATAATTAACCCTGCAAACAGAATCAGAAATTCACTTATATGTTTGCCTTTAAATACCAATCTGTTTGATGTTTAGTTATTAATTATGACAACAAATATACTTTAAAAATAGTTGGCTTCCGGGTTGTAATGTCGTTTCTTTTGCTGGAAAAGCTCAATTTTTGCATGATGCTTGTCCTGTAAACAGTTATTTACTAAAGGTAAACTTCTTGATTTTTATGACTTCGAAAGCCTTGAATCTGAACTTTATAGTTCAAATATTTAAAGTTTATGAACAGTCGTCAGGTAATGTCCAATGGTTGTCATCAGTAATGTCCAATGGTTGTCCTCAGTAATGTCCAACGGTTGTCCTCAGTAATGTCCAACGGTTGTCCTCAGTAATGTCCAATGGTTGTCCTCAGTAATGTCCAACGGTTGTCCTCAGTAATGTTCAACGGTTGTCCAAAGTCGTAGTTTATGGACAGGCACTAAATAGTGGGGCGTATTGCCAAATGGAACTCGTCAAAATTAATTAAGCTTATGTGTGTGAAGCAATTGTTTTAGCTTGTTTCATGTATGTGGTGAGGGTTCCCAGTTTGTAAAAATCAAAGAGATACAGATTTACATAGCCATTGAGCAACGTGTATTTTATAATGGGTTTCGTCAGGATAAACAGAGCTTTAATCAAATTCCGGATGTTGTATAATTTGTAATAAACCCTCAGTAGCGTAATGTCCTCAATGAGGCTTTTGTCATAATTAACCATTTTAAGTATGTGGGTCAGATTAAGTATCGCATTTTCCGTTTGAGAAATATATTTATCGTTATTCTCCAGATCTCCATTAACCACCGGGTTGTCAATGTGGATGATGCCGATGCCTCGTTTTTTTAATTCAAAACCGAATAACGTGTCTTCATGGCCATATCCCTTAAGCCTTTCATCGAAAGGTGTTGTCTCTAATATTTTTTTATGAATGACGAAGTTATTGGTCATGAATGATCGATAAGGATTTTTCTGTCGTTCGACGTAAGTCTTACTTTCTTTATGAATGCCGTATTGCCATCTCAGAATCTGATGTTTAGGTGGCGGTAACACCGGGTATTCGCGGCCACCGCAAATCAATTGATTGGGGTGTTGTTTCAAAGCATCAATATATTTATCCAAAAAATCATCAGAAGTAATAACGACGTCACAATCCAGAAACAGAAGATGGTCATATCTGGCATATTTTAGGAACTGATTTCTGATGGCTGCCCTTCCGATGTTTTTTCCCAGTCTGATATAGGTCGTTTTTGCGCTAACACTTTCATTTATGGTTTTATAACTATTTTCTGAACAGTCGTCAATCAGAATGATTTCGCAAGGAACATTGGCCTTTTCTGATAAAGAAGAGAGTTTTTTTATAAGATCAACGATGATATAGTTATAAACTGGAATACAAATAGAAATCATGGTTACTTACGGTCTTGTTACTCGGTTTTTAAATCGTCTTCGTTTGTCTGTTGTGTCAGCAAGAAAACACCATGTTCCCGATTCACTCACTATCAACGTCGAAGGATGACTAAGTTATGGAAAAATTGTGTTTGTAGCACCTTTTGTCTGTTTAATTCAATGGTCTGAAATGTTTAAATTGTTGGCCTGCAATAATATCTCTTTTTTACTGTTTGGCAGCACTGTTTTCTTCTGCGGGGAATTGGTGAAGGGTGTTTTAACTTTGGACACACTTCGAAAAGTCGGTTAATTCGTGTTTATCTATAAAGTCCAGCGACTTTATTTTTTTGCCATAAAAACAGTCATTTACGAAACGTAAACGTTTTGATTTTAATATTTCAAACACATGGTTTATGACCAGGCTTTGGTTTGAGATGCGGTTATTCGTATTCAGTGTCTTTGGAATTGTTATTTTAATAAGCTGACTTTTTGGAGTTGACTTGGATTTATGTTTTATTTGAACACCAATTATTCGATGCGCTATGATTAGATATTTTTTTGTTGTTTTGTTTTTAGGTCTTTTATCGGGGTCATTGATGGGCCAGAACGATGATGTTGTGTTGAAGGGCCAGATGGTGCCTGATTTTGAGATCTCCGGTACTGAAGGAACGTCCCAATCTATTTCTGATTATAAAGGGAAAGTTGTGTTGATTAATTTTTTTGCCACGTGGTGCGGCCCTTGTAAGCAGGAAATGCCTTTGCTGCAAAATGAAGTGTGGGCGAAATATAAAGACCGCACTGACTTTCGTCTTTTGTCTTTTGGGCGTGGTCATTCAGCCGATGAGGTGCTTAAGTTTAAAGCGGCCAATGCACTTGGCTTTGAAATGTATCCCGATGCGGATAAAAGCATTTATAATAAATTTGCGCTTAACTACATACCACGTAATTACATTGTTGATGGCGATGGAAAAGTGGTATACGCTTCAGTGGGTTTTAGCCGCGAGGAATTTGACGAAATGTTGAAGGTGTTGAATCAATTACTGAATTAGTGTTTTTGCTTGCAGTGGGCTGTTTTAGTCCGTTGCTGACAGATTATATTATGAAGCCCGGTGAGAAAGTATTCTCATCGGGCTTATGTTATTTGGATTGCTTTACACTGTTTGGTTTCGCAGCGTAATTTCTGATCCGAAGAAACAATGACGTTTCATTGGTGTGTTGTCCGTTTGGAACGATGTTTTTTATCAGATTTTGATTATTTCCATCCGCCACCGAGGGAGCGATAGAGCGAAACAATGGCATTGAGTTGTTGTAGATGGTCGTTTACCACATTTATCTGCGCGTCCAAAAGACTTTGCTGCGCGTTTAACACCTCAATGTACGAAGCCGACCCGTAATTTAAAAGCTCGCGGGTATAATCCACCGATTTTCGCAGGGCGTCGATTTGTTGCTGCCTTAGGTCAATTTTTCGGGTGGCCGTTTGGTACATCCCCAGGGCATTGTTCACTTCCTGTCCGGCATTGAGCAACAGGTACCGGAGGTTCAGTAATGCTTCCTGCTGTTTGGCTTTGGCTACTTTCAAACGGGTTATATTGCCTCTTTTGTTAAAAATAGGGGCGGAGAGGCCTCCAATGATATTTGCTGCAAAGGCTGCCGGATCCAGTAAATTATTCAGGTCGTCGGAAGCAAAACCTGTTGAGGCCGTGAGTGTCAGGGCCGGGTAAAAATAAGCCCTGGCGCTGGAGGTCATTTCAAAGGCGCTCATCACATCGTATTTGGCCTGCATCACGTCGGGCCGGTTGTCGAGCAGTTGTGCCGGAACGCCGGTCGTCAACAGTGAGGCATCAATGGGGGCAGATAGTGAATGACGGGGGATGGTTTCGGGTGTGCGTCCCAACAGCAGACACAGTGCATTTTGTACCTCCCTGATTTGTTGTTCCAGATCGGGGAGGGTTACTTCAGCCGCATAACGCACCGCCTCGCTCTGCACGATGGCAGCTCCTGTGACCCGACCACTTTCTTTTAACACTTTAATGGTCTCCACCAAATTTTTATCGTTTTGCACCGTTTGTTGCGTGATGACCAGTTTTGCATCCAGCGCTGAGAGGTTGTAATAGACCGTTGCGATATTGGCAATCAGCCGGGTTTCTACCGCTTTTTGTCCGGCCTCGGTGGCCAGCAGATTGGCATAAGCGGCCCGTTTGGCACTCCTTAATTTGCCCCAGATGTCGAGCTCCCAGCCAGCTTCCAAACCTAACTGGTAAGTCCCGGTTTCGCGCGGTCCATTGGGAAATAGAATCTCAGAATTACGGGTGTAATTGCCTCTGGCTGCGGCATCAATTCCGGGCAAGAGTGTCGCCCTGCTTTGTTTGAAATAGGCTTCGGCTTCTTTAACCCGTTCAAGGGCGATTTGCTGGTCAGGATTGTTTTGCAGTCCCTCGGCAATGTATTGTTTAAGCAAATCGTCGGTAAAAAGTTCCTGCCACGACAATTCTGCCAGGTTGGTACTGTCGGTGTCTTTTATTCCGTAAAGCTGATGGGTGTCTATCGAATCCTGTAAAAAGTGTTTAGGGGTGTTACACGCCCCCAATACGCCTGTTACAGTTATAAGCAGAAATAGATGGTTTATTGAAATGCGACTCATAATTTTTAAATTTTTCAGTAGGTTACTCTGCTTCATTGTGCATTGTCGGGGCTTCTGTTACCGGTTTCCTGATCTTTTCCTGTAGCGTTTGGAATATCACATACATTGAAGGAATGACCATAATTCCTATCAGCGTTCCGACAATCATACCGCCAATGGCACCTACGCCAATGGAGCGATTGGCATTTGCGCCGGCACCTCCGCCAATGATCAGCGGCAGTAGTCCGAATATAAATGCAAAAGAGGTCATCAGGATGGGACGTAAACGCGCGGTGGCGCCTTCAATGGCCGATTGAATGATGCTCATTCCTTTTTGTCGTCGTTGCACAGCAAATTCAACAATCAGAATGGCATTTTTGGCCAGTAACCCGATGAGCATAATCAGCGATATTTGCAGGTAAATGTTATTCTCAACGCCCATTATTCGCGCAAAAAGAAACGATCCTGCTATACCTATCGGTAGCGATAATAATATTGAGAGTGGCAGTATAAAACTTTCGTATTGAGCTGCCAGAAGGAAATAGACAAAGATAATACTCAGAATAAAGATCAGGATCGATTGGTTTCCGGAGGCGATTTCTTCGCGCGTCAAGCCTGAAAATTCGTAGCCATAGCCCGGAGGTAGTGTTTGTTCGGCGACCTCACGAATGACTTCAATGGCATCCCCCGATGTGTAGCCAAAATTAGGTGCAATATTTGCCGCAATTGAGGTGTACATATTAAACCGGTCAATGTTCTCAGGGCCATACACGCGTGTCAGGGTGATGAATTCCGTGATGGGAGCCATCTCTCCGTTGCCGGTTCGCACAAACAGGTTGTTGAGGTCTTCGGGGTTGCCTCGTGAACCGGGTTCCGACTGTACCATAATACGGTATTGTTTCCCAAAGCGGTTAAAATCGGACGCATATACGCCTCCAATGTAACCTTGCAAAGCATTTAACACCGAGCTGATCAGTATTCCCGACTGTCGGGCCCGGGCCACATTTACATCAATCTGATATTGTGGAAAATGGGTGTTGAACGAGGTGAAGGCATATTGAATTTCAGGACGCTGATTCAGGGCGCCCAAAAATTGTTCGGCGACCTGTTCAAAGTTTTTGATGTCGCCGCCGGTTTTATCTTCCAGCTTAAGTTCAACGCCTCCGGAGATGCTGAAACCGGGAACCATGGGAGGTGTGAAAATGATGATACGGGCATCTTTAATTTTTGCCGTGGCAGCATAAAGTTTTCCTATAATGCTGTTGATGTCCTGTCCTTTTCCTTTTCGTTCTTCCAGCGGCGTCAGATTACAAAATAACATGCCGTATGAACTGCCCTGCCCACTGATTATTGATCGGCCAACGATCATCGATCGACTCTCAATTTCGGGCGTAGAGCTCACCAACTGATCAACGGCCAGTGTTACTTCTTTTGTGAGTTCCAATGCGGTGGCCGGCGGCATGCTGATGTCAATCATCATAAAACCACGGTCTTCGGCGGGTACAAATCCGGTGGGGGTGGTTCTCATTAAGAAATATAATCCGCCGGAGAATACCAATATTGTAGCAATGGCCAGCCATTTACGTGCAATCACAAAGTTGGTGGTTTTTTTATAACGTACCGTCATGTATTCGAAGGACGTATTGAATGCGGAATAGAAGCGTTTCAGAAATCCTTTTTGTTCTGAAGGGTTGTTGCTGTGCGGTTTCAGAAATATAGCACACAGGGCAGGACTCAGCGTCAGTGCATTGACGGCCGAAAGAACGATGGCCACTGCCAGTGTGATACCAAATTGCTTGTAAAAAACGCCCGTGGTGCCGGTGATAAATGTGACTGGTATAAATACGGCAGCCATTACCAGCGTTATGGAGATGATGGCGCCCGAAATTTCGTTCATGGCCGAAATGGCTGCTTCCATTCCATTTTTGGCGCCCTGGTCGAGTTTGGCATGGACGGCTTCAACGACCACTATGGCGTCATCAACCACTATACCTATCGCCAGTACCAACGCAAATAATGTCAGCAGGTTAATGGTGAAGCCAAACAGATTCAGGAAGAAGAAGGTGCCGATGATGGCCACGGGAACTGCAATGGCTGGTATGAGTGTGGCTCTGAAATTTTGCAGAAAGACAAAGACCACAATAAATACCAGTAGAAAAGCTTCCAGCAGGGTTTCCAGTACTCTGCTGATGGAGCTGTCGAGAAAATCCTTGGAGTTGACCAGAATGGTATATTTTATCCCTTCCGGAAAGTTTTGTGACACATCGTCAAGAACCTTTTGAGCGTCGACAATTACTTCACGGGCATTTGATCCGGGCGACTGAAAAATGGCCATGGTAATGCCGGGTTTATTCATGGCCAACGTTGAGGTGGAATAATTTAACGATCCCAACTCAACCCGGGCCACGTCTTTCAGCCGTAGTATGTTACCTGTCTGATCGGCCTTTATGACAATATCTTCGAATTGTTCGGGACGCGATAATTTTCCGGTGTATTTAAGAACATACTCAAACGATTGTTTGTTTTGCTGGCCCAGTCGGCCCGGAGCTGCTTCAAGGTTTTGTTCGTTTAATACGGCAATAATATCCGCCGGTATTAATTGGTAAGCGGCCATTACGTCGGGCTTCAGCCAGATACGCATGGAATAGTCTTTGGCCCCAAAAACCACTGCTTCGCCAACGCCACGTACTCTTTGAATTTGTGGCAGCAGGTTAATTTTGCTGTAGTTTTGCAGAAAAGTCTCGTCGAAATCTTCGTTGTTGCTGTATAGCGAAAAAACCATCAACATACTGTTTTGTCGCTTGGCAGTTATCACGCCCGATCGGATCACCTCTTCGGGAAGCAGACCGGTGGCGCGTGCGACTCTGTTTTGCACATTCACCGCGGCCATGTCGGGATCAATACCTTGCCGGAAGAAGACCTGTATAGTGGCCGAACCGTCGTTACTGGCCGTTGACGACATATAGGTCATGTCTTCCACGCCGTTAATTTGCTCTTCCAGGGGTGTGATAACACTTTTTAAAACCGTTTGGGCATCCGCACCGGTATAGTTGGCTGTAACGCTGATGGTTGGCGGTGCTATGTCGGGGTACTGTTCGATGGGCAGATTAAACAAACCTAACAACCCAAGGATTACAATGATAATGGATATGACCGATGACAATACCGGTCTCTCTATAAATTTTTTAAACATCGGTTTTTTATAAATTAGTTGTTGGACCGGTTTTCTGTTGTTAAATCGTCTGAATATGTTGGCGTTTCTGTGATTTCAGGGTTTATTTCTTCTTCGTTTTTTAACGATGCAATGCCTTCAATCACAATTTTGTCGCCGGCCTTTAAACCATCGGTCACCACATAGGCCTCTTTTAGGTTCCCAACTAAAATGTTAATACTGGTATGTTTGACTTTATTATCGTCGCCAACCACGTATACAAAATGTTTACCCTGCAGCTCATACGTGGCTTTTTGTGGAATGATGATGGTGGAATCGATGTGGTTTGGGATACGCACCAAACCACTGCTTCCGCTGCGCAACAGTCCGGCCGGGTTGGCAAAAGCAGCCCTGATATTGATGGCGCCGGTTTGTGCATCTACCAGTCCGCTGGCTGTTTCAATTTTGCCCGACAGGTTATAGATGGAGTTGTCGGCCAATACCAACAATACATCAGGCAACGTGCTCAATTTTTTTTGAAGGGTGGTGCCTTCCAGATTTTTAATCAGCGAGAGAAACTCTTTTTCGTTCATGGCAAAATAGGCGTACATATTGGTGGTGTTTGACACAGTGGTGAGTGGGGCTGTGCTGTTGCTACTCACCAGACTTCCTTCGCGGTAGGGGAAATTGCCGATGATGCCGTTGGTGGGACTGGTTATTTGGGTGTACTGCAAATTTGCGCTGGCATTGGCCAGCATCGCTTTGGCCTGAGCCAATTGTGCTTCTTTGGCTTGTACCATTGATTCTACTGTGGCCAGGTCGAACTGACTGATGATGTCTTTGTCAACCAATGGTTTGGTTTTCTCCAGATTGATTTTGGCAGCGGCGACATCGGCTTCTGCGACCTTAACCTGCGCCTGGGCTGACCGTAAGCTGGCCTGTATATCTTTAGCAAAGAGACGAAACAATATTTGCCCTTTTTGAACCTGCGCTCCTTCATCCACTAATATCTCGTCGATGTAACCCGAAATTTTGGGCCGTATATCGACGGTTTGCTGGCCCTGCAAAGTTGTTGGGTAGTCGCGGTACAGTGTGATTGACTGTGGTTGCAGCTCTATGGTTTTGTACGTTTTGGGAGGCATGCGAGCATCTTGTTTTTTTTGCTGCGTATTGGAGCATGAAACAGTTACGGCCATTATTAATGCCATTGCCAGTATTTTGTATGCGTTAATTGTCTTCATATTGTATCTTACCTTAATCATTGTTTTATCTTAAAGTTTCGTCTTCTGAGCTGCCGTTTTTTATAATCCGTTGAATAACCTGTTCAAAAATGTGTTGTTCGTTGCTGTTAGTACCTGTCAATAGTTCTTCCGAGACTTCCAGTGCCAGCGATTTGGTGAAGGCGAAAATTTTATGACCTCCCGGGGTTAATATCAAATTCTTCTTGCGTTTATCTTGTTGGTTAACCCGGCGTTTCACGTAGTCTTTTTCTATCAGGGTGTTGATTTGTCGCATCACCGCTGATTTGTCGGCTTGCAGGTGATCGGCCAGTTCTTGCTGCGAAACCGACTCATTCAAATATATTTGGGCCAGCATAATATACTGTCCCAGACATAGGTCGACGTTGTTTTCTTTAAATTCTGCCGTAAGCTTGTTGCGATAAACACGCATGGTCTTGCCTAAAATATAGCCTAAAGGTTGTTTCAATGGCATCATCTGCTTTTTTAGGGAGGCAAAAGTAGACTTAATTAGTGGACTTAGGCTACTAATTGGTGTTAACGAAAAGTTAATTAATACTTGTAGGTCCTATTTGTGTTTTGTGAGTAAAGTCGCGCCTTCAAATTCAAGGTTTGAGCAGGTTGAAAGATGTGATTTTGCTGTCGTAAGAAACCTGTGGGAGAGTACGTTTACTGCAGAAGTTGGACTTTAGTGGCAGACTCTTACTAAACTTTGGGGCATGTACTGCAATGAAAGTGCAACATGCTGGTCTTATTAAGACATCATTTTATATAAGGCCTTTGGGCACTGAAACTGAAGACTGCTGTTCTAACAGTTGTCAGTTGAAGCTGTTAACAGGTAGTTGCTAATGAAGAGTGAAGATAAATTCAATGAAATGCGTCTGCTTTATGTTTTCCTAACCTTTGGTGCTCTCTGCGTCATGACCAGTAGCGAAAGTAACACCAAAGCCATTAAGCAGATTACAAATGCATACCAGCTGTTCCGATGAATAATTATACCGGTAAAACTCCCCATCACGCTGGAGCCTATGTAATAGAACAACCAGTATAATGAAGTGGCAGAGCTTTTGCCTTCATCCACGCGTTTTGAGACCATTTGACTTGCCATGGAATGAACCCCAAAAAAGCTAAGCGTAAACAGCCCCAGACCTAATACCAAAACGAAAATGTTTTTAGACATCATCATGAGTAGTCCGGCTATGATGAGCAATAAAAAGACCTGAATTATTTTGTGTGGCACATATTTGTCCGAAAGCCACCCTGTAAGCAATGAGCCGACAATACCAAAGGTGTACATTAAAAAGATGGATGCGGTGACATAATGAGGTAACGAGAAGGGTGCGGCTTCCAGGCGAAATCCCAAATAGTTGTAGACACTTACGAAACTGCCCATCAGAATAAAACCCACAAAATATAAACGAAGCAAAAAGGTGTCTTTTAACAGATGTTTCATTTGTTGCAAACGTGCTTTTATGCTGTTGTTTTGGGATTTGAAAAATCGGGATTCCGGAAAACGGCGGGAAAAGATTAATCCTAAAACCAGACTGGCTACACCTATAAATACGACCGCAATGCGCCAGCCGGTCCAGCCTGATATCAGCGAGGTAACCACTCGTCCGGCCATTCCTCCAAATGTATTACCACTAAGGTACAAGCTCACGGCAAAGCCAAATACGGCGGTGCTGACTTCTTCCGATAAATAGGCCAGTGCCACGGCTGACACGCCGGAGAGTAATACGCCTTTGGTGAAATTGATGGCAACAAGCCATACAAAGGAGCTGAGAAAGGACGATAATAGCGTTAATACAGAAGAGGACACCAGGGCGATGGTCATGAGCCTTTTGCGTGACATGGAGTCGGCTTTGAAGGCAAAGATAAACAGACCAAAACCCATTCCAATGGTGCTTGCCGAAACTAAAAGACTACTTGTTGCCGGGGTGATTTTGAAATGTTGTGTGATTTCCGGAAGAATGGGTTGAAACAGATATAATTGTGCAAATACCGATAATCCTGATAAAAATATACAATATTCAATGGCTTTGAAACGGGCCTGGTGTCTGTCTGCTTTTTCTTGTTTTTCAATTTTACCGTCCTTAGCCACGATGCTACCTGTGCTCTTTTTCATTTTGTAAAGATTGCACTTTAGATGCAATTGACATTGCGTTTTTTCTTTTCTTAACGGAGTGCTGGATTTGGTTATGTAAAATGTTATTTAGCGTTACAATTGTTAAATAACTTTTATCTATATTTAGATTTTTATTTATACTAATGTGGAGCTGATTGGTGATGGAGGTGAATCTTAAAAGTATTGCAATTTCTAGTTTTGGTTGTTCGGAGATTGATCGTGAGCATGAAGTTTTTCTGGATATTTTAAATAGAATCGATTATGTTTATACGCATGATCTTGACCATGAAATAAGGCGGGATCTGATGGTTGAGTTGTATAAGTTTCTTGATTTTCATTTTCAGAGTGAAGAAAATTTAATGCGAATATTCGATTTTCCATATAGTGATGAACATAAATTGGATCATGAAAGGTTGCGGCATCTCCTTGCCGATATTATTGGCGTCTCAAATATGGATATGGTTGATCTGAGCGAGCTAAAAGACTTTGTTAATATCTGGATAACCGAACATATTAGCAGTCTGGACGGTAAACTGATTCAGCATTTGATGAAAATGAAAAGTGAAGAATAATGATTCTGTTGGTATTGTGGTCATAAAAACGTCGACTCTGTTTTTTTACTAGCTATTATTGATTTTTGTTTTTTGTCAGACTTGATTTGTTGTCCCAATTTTAATTTAGAGCCCGTCTATTAAATCCCGACGACAGCACTACACTCGCTTTCAAAGTGGTCATTTACAACAGTAAACTCACATTTTCCGAGCAGCGTAAGCTTCAACACTGAAGTTTTCTTATCTGACGCAAGCGTTTCCGGGTAAGCACTACTTAGAGTCTGTCCATAAATTAAGTGTTTGAAATATAAAGTTCAAATTCAAGGCTTGCGAAGTCATAAAAATCAAGGCGTTTACTTTTCGTAAATGACTGTTTTATGATAAGCGTAACGCAGAAGTTGACTTTATAGACAATTATTCTCCCAAACGATAGCCAATGCCCGACTCGGTTATGAGTAGTTTTGGTTTGGCCGGGTTCTCTTCAATTTTCTTTCTTAATTGGGCCACATAAACTCTTAGATATTGGGTTTGTTCAAGGTATCCATAACCCCATATCTCTTTGAGAATATATTGATGGGTGAGCACCCGCCCACGATTGCGTACCAATAAACACAACAACTCATATTCGGTGGAGGTTAGTTTGACCAGTTCATCGTCTTTACGCACCGTGTGGTTTACCATATCTATTGTTAGGTGGTTTAAGATGACAACCGGTTCGTCGTCTTTGCGTTCGCCTGCTCTGATAGCTGCTCTGATACGGGCCATCAGTTCACCACCTCTGAATGGCTTGGTTAAATAGTCGTTGGCCCCTTTATCCAGCGCATTGATAATATCTTCTTCTGAATCGCGTACCGACAATATAATAATGGGCTTCGAAAACCATTTTCGCAAGTCTGTCAGTACCGCCTGACCGTCGATATCCGGCAACCCCAGGTCGAGAACGATGAGCGAAGGATGCCCTGTTGCTGCGGCTACCAGGCCTTCCTTACCTGTTGTGGCATGCAATATTTTATATCCGTTTGATGATAGAGTTATTTCGAGTAACCGGCGAATTTGTAGTTCATCATCAATAATCAGGATGGTATGCGGCTCGTTCATATTTTATCTGTTTGAAGATGTGTAATGTCGGGGTGAGGCGACGGTATTTTTAGGGTAAAGGTAACGCCCTTACCGGTGTTATTTTTTACTTCGATGGTTCCGTTGTGTGCATCCACAAATCCTTTAACAATAGAAAGGCCCAGTCCCAGGCCTTTGGATTTGCTTCCTTTTAATTTGTAGAATTTACTAAATACGTTTGGCAGGTCTTTCTCAGGAAAGCCCATTCCTTCATCGGCAATACTAATTTCAAGTACGTCGTTGTGATGTTCAATATTAATTTTTATGGCGTTACCGACCGGCGTGTGTTGCGTGGCATTGATAATCAGATTGTAAAATACCTGCTCCATTAGTCCATAGTCTATTTTTACTAATGGCATATCGTCTTGTATGGTCAGTTGTACTTTAAAATGAATTAATTCATTTTCCAGATCGTCGGTTACTTTATTGATGAGGTCATTAATGTCGTGCCAGTCGGGGCGCACCGCTATGAATCCGCTTTCGAGTCGCGACATATTAAGCAGGTTTTCCACCAGTCGGTTGAGACGTACCGATGCTTTGAAAATTTCGCTATGGAGTTCCGTTTGTATGGTTTCGGGATGAGGATCGTTAAGAAGAGTGTCGGAGGCGCCCATAATAGTAGCTACCGGAATGCGGAATTCATGACTGATAGAGTTGAACAGGGTTTTGTAAAGCCGGTCAGATTCGTGGAAAAAACGCGCACGCTGGGCCAGCTCACCTAAAAATTCACGTTCCAGAGCAGTTGATATCTGAGATAGAAAAGCATCCCAAAGCAGATACTGGTCGGCGGATAAAGTAATGGGGTTGATGATTACCAAAACACCGGGATTATGTTTGGTTCCGGATAACGGACAAAAGGTGTAGGGGCAGTCGTGGTAGATAGAAGTGCCGCAGCCACTTTTTTTCATGTGGCTTAATGACCATTGTGCGATGGGGGCGTATTCGGCCAGGTTGAAATTGTAGTTGGAAGGCGTGGTCAGATTGCCACTTTCATCGCGCAGCAAAAAGATTACATTTCCGCCGAATTGGTTTTTGATTTCTTTAACGCCAATGTTTATGATTCCTTCAAGGTTTCGTGCTTGAGAAAGGCGTCTGGTGAGTTGAAGTAATGTGTTGGTGCGGTTTTCGCGTTCGCGCACTAGTCGTTCCTGATGTCGTACACGTGTGGTCAGTACCCCATTGATAATGGCAATGATGAAAAACAGACCAAAAATCAGCAGGTCGTCGGTTCTCTCGATGTGAAAGGTGCCATGAGGCGAAATGAAAAAGAAATTCCAGGCCATAGCACTCACGGTGGAGGCTATTAGAACCGGTCCTGTGCCTAAAAAAGTGGCCAAAAATGAAACCACAATCAGGAGAATGAACGATACCAGGTGATAGCTTTCTGTTTTTGCCAGGGGGATGCACAGCAATATGGTTATGCCGATTGACAACACGGAGATGAGGTATTGTATAATAGCTGCTTTGACAGGATGAGCCTTTGGTTGCAGGATGTTAAAAGGATTGTACATTTAGCTTTTTGTGAATGCTTAGTTTCGCCAGAAATTTCGTGTAAATATGACCAATACTGTAAATATCTCCAAACGCCCTACTATCATTAAAAAGGCAAGTATCATTTTTACGATATCAGGAAGGTGTGCGAAGTTACCCACTGGCCCCACCCTGCCCAGTCCCGGTCCGATGCCTGCCATGCAGGTGGCAACAGAGCTGACGGCTTCTTCGGGGCGCACCCCCAGAAGCAGCAACAGTAAACTGCCCGCACCAAACACCATCAGATAGGCGATGATATAACTCATGATGGTATTATTGGTCGTGTTGTTAATAGTCGATTTATTCAGTTTTACCGGAATAACGGCGTTGGGCCATATCATTTGATGGAAGGAGCGTGATACATTTCGAAACAATACCACGTGCCTGACAATTTTAATGCCACCGGCCGTTGATCCGGTGCTACCGCCTATAAACATGGCAATGAAAATGATGAACCAGGCATATTGCGGCCATTGCATATAATCAGCAGAGGCAAAACCTGTACACGTGATGATTGAAATAACCTGGAAAAATCCATCCCGGAAGGCTTTTTCCATGGGCAGATGCATGGAGAAGAAGAGAATACTGCTTACGAGCGTTCCAATAGTAACGATAACCAGCAGATAAAATACAATTTCTTCGTTCTCTTTTATTTTGCGAAAGTTGCCCACAAATAGATAATAGAGAACGGCAAAGTTGGTGCCGGCCAATACCATGAAGAGCATGATGACGTATTGTATATACGGACTGTAATCGGAAATGCTGGTGTTTTTGGGTGAGAAGCCTCCTGTTGCCACAGTTCCGAAAGCGTGACAGACGCTCTCAAATAAATTCATCTGCCCCAGCCGTAAAAAAATGATTTCGGCCACCGTTAGCGAAATGTAAACGATGAATAAACGTCGTCCTACGCTTTTGATGCGGGCTCTCATTTTTTCCTGCAGCGACGATTCCATGGTGAAAAGATGATAGCCACTTATTTTAAGCGAGGGCATAATGATTATGACCAGTACAATAATGCCAATACCGCCTATCCAGTGGGTCGTGCTGCGCCAGAAAAGAATGGATTTTGGCAGGGCTTCGATGTCGGTTAGAATGGAGGAGCCTGTGGTGGTAAATCCCGACACCGATTCAAACAGCGCATCTGTAAAAGATGGAATTGCGCCTGAAAGAATAAAGGGTAAGGCGCCTGCCAGCCCTATGACCAGCCACGACAGTGTGACGGTGAGATAGGCTTCCCGTTGATGCAGATCTTCGTGGTTGATTGACCGGCGTGTACTATAAAATAACGGAATGCTTAGCAGCAACAGTATTGCAACGCTGACTATAAAAGGCATTAACGACTCTGAATAGATAACAGCCACCCCGGCGCTCATAATCATTGCGCCCGTAAGAATAAATAGAATTCTGCTTAACACATTCAGAATAAATCTGAAATCGATCAATCCACTCATGTTTTTTATCAACTGTTTATTATCGTTCTATGGCCCTTTGTTTTTATTGTGTCTTTACTTCTTTGGGGATGTGTTTGTGGCTTGTTTATATGTGGTTGTAAAGAATAAAGGGAAATTGTTTGCGCCTGATTTTTACGTTGACAAAGTAAGGGTAGAATCAATAAAGAGAATGTAAAAAGAACCTCCCGGAGTATAAAGAAATTATAAAGATGACGTATGGCTGGTAATGGTTTGGAGCGATCAGGACGTCCTCGCGATAATGGTCGCTTTTTGTATTATGGCTCCGTATGCGATTTGCAACGGTATGTTATTTATGTAACTAACGTCTCAATTTTCGGACAAGCATTAAGTGACGTTTTGGGCTAAATCGTTTTTTTTCTGCGACAATATATAATTTGTTATTGAGATGATTTGTTTATAAGTTTGGTGACATAATTTAATTGTATTAACACCTAAATACGCCCTAAATACCGGTTGCAAATAAAAGAGCCTCATTACAAGCGGAAAAAATAGAATACGAAATATTCAAGATCAGAAAATAGGCAAACGACTAACTTGACAATTTTACAATCTAATAAATAGCAACAGCGGCGAAATTTTAATATTTCGCCGCTGTTTATGGACTATCTTAATACAATACTGCCCTTATAAATTAATACAAAACAGTAAAAGTATCATTAAAATATGCATCAGTGTTATCTCCTTCAGTACCACTGATTGTAATGGACCTGATGTAAAAAGCAGGCCTTTGTTGCCTGGCTTTTTTACGTCATTGCCTCATTTATTATTAATCTTCGCTGTAGGTATAAGAACCTGTAGCTATTAACTCTTCCTCATCAAAATCGGAATAAGCTTTAATTTCGATAACATCACCTGCTGATAACTCATTCAGATTAGCCTGAGTTCCGGAGTAAGGAATATCAGATATTTTTGTGCCGTTTAAATAAACATAGTATTCTATAGCGTCACTATAAGCACTCCATAATAAAGTATATGAATAATTCATATACATAACTTGTATGCCTGTAATTTCACCAACCTCGACATCATCATTTTGATCTTCATCATCATTTTGATCTTCATCAGCATCCACACCATACGTAATTTCAGCAGTAGCTACTAAAGTAGTACCGTTATAAGCCTCAATGGTTAGAACATCGCCATATTCTATTGTTGTAAAATTGTCATATTCTTCATCGATATCGTAAAAATATGCATATGTTTTTGTTTCGGTAATCTTGGCAGTATTTAGGCTCTTTTCACCATTTATATAAAAGTAATAATCATTGGCCAAATCATATGTATCCCACTCAAAAGTTATCAATCTTTCTTCTTCAGAATCAGGATAATAATTGAGCCCTTGAAGTTCCTCAACCGTAACACTATTGTCATCATCGTCGTCTTTACTACAAGACATCATCCCAAGGGCAATAACCAAGATTGAAAATAGTTTTAACGTTTTCATACTCATAATTTTTTGTTGTTTAATGTTCGTCGTTAAATGAAATATTAATTTTTCGTTAGGCAAAACTATGCAAAAAGCAGGCTCTCGATATGCGGGTTTTACACGTTTAAAAGTTTTAGGAGTCTTTTTTTAAGATTTCGGAATGTGGCTGATGCTAATTCTTCTTTAAAATTTGTCGGGAATACATTCTATGGAATCAACTATTTTATTTTAGCCCGGATTTACAACTTTTGAGCTAGTGGCGGATTTCTAAAAGTGAAAAATAATATCACATGTTTTGCTGTTATGAATCTCATTTGTGATGCTGTTTTTTAGCAATTCAGATGAAATCATATTTAAAGAGATAGAACCACCGGGTATAAAAGCTGGCGAACAAGTATAACAAAGGCATGTAAATGGTCAGATCGTGTTTGTATATATAGTAACGACTTTGTTATGACCATCAAAACAGTTATTTACGAAAAGTAAACGCCTCGATTTTTATGACTTCACAAGCCTTGTATTTAATTTTATACTTCAAACGTTTAGTTTATAGATTGGCGCTGGACAAGATAATTCTGTGTCCTGATTTATTCTCACGTTAATAACCTGTTTATTCGGGCTGGATTATGTTAGATAGATATTGTTAAATTGGGAGGGCTTTGTATTACAAGAGTCGTGTGACGTGAAATGGCCATGTTCATTTTGTCATGTCTGGGGTGTGAATCGTTTGGTTTTATTTTTCAAAATAGAGATGTTTTTATATAACAGTCGGCGCAAAGACTGTTGTATGAAAGATGGCTTTTTAGTGAATCGATCTCTGTTTTTAATAGCGCGAACCTGCGCGTCGGATTAAAGCTGAATCATGTTGTCATTTGTGGTGCGAAAATTGCAGATGAAGTTTACAGGTGAATTTTTGAAAACGAACAATTTCTTAAATGTGATGTTTCACCAATACGACTACTATGGTGGGGTATCAGTTAAAAATACCCGGAACAGAGTCGTTTAAAACAGATTGATCCGACAAGTCTATTGAAAGCTGATATTGAGCAGTCGCAGGAGTTGAGCGATTCCGACTTTGATGCTTTATTTACAAAAAAATAAATCCATCTTCCTCGCCTTTCACGAATTTTTCAGACTGATTCTTCAATTGGCATACCGCCGAACCAATTACGAAACGAGCCTTGAGACTATTTTTTAATTAATGCTAGCCCCTAAAGTCAGGTGTTTGAACCAAAGGGTTCAAAATATCGACTTTCGAAGTTTTAAAATGTGAGATTACTGGAGTAAATGACCATTTTGAAAGTGAGAGTAACGAAAAAAATGACGTTTTCTTGCTGACACAACACTGAGAGGACTAAAGTTGAGCGTACCTAACGAATACTCCAGATGAGTTTCATCGAATGTTTATAACATAATTAATAATTATAAAGAGATGAAAACACAAGAACTAAAAAAAACAGCAAAGATGCTGGTTGCCGACAACAAAGGTATACTGGCAATGGATGAAAGCTTACCAACCTGCAACAAACGTTTTGCGAAACTACAAATTCCGGAAACAGAGGACAAAAGACGTGCTTACCGTGAAATGCTTGTTTCCACACCCGGACTGGGTGAGTTTATTAGTGGCGCAATCCTTTTTGATGAAACCATCCGTCAAAAAACCAAAGGCGGCATCCCTATGGTTAAAGTTCTCGTTGATGCCGGCATCATACCGGGCATTAAAGTTGACCTGGGGGCAAAAGAGATGGCTGCACATCAGGGCGAGAAATTAACCGAAGGGTTGGACGGGTTACGCAACCGTTTGGCTGAATATTATCAAATGGGTGCCCGATTTGCCAAATGGAGAGCCGTGATAACAATAGGTAACGGCATCCCCAGCCGGGCCAATATTGAGGCAAATGCACAATCTCTGGCGCGTTATGCCGCACTGTGTCAGGAAGTAGGTTTGGTTCCAATTGTGGAGCCCGAAGTGCTTATGGATGGCGCACATACCATGGATAAATGCTTTAGTGTAACTGAAGAAGTGCTTCATACGGTTTTTGACCAGTTATACACGCAAGGGGTGTTGCTCGAAGGCATGATATTAAAGCCTAACATGATTGTTCCCGGCTTAGCCTGTCCCAAACAGGAGTCAGATGAAGAGATTGCTGATGCAACCGTTAAATGCTTTTTGCGTGTTGTTCCGGCTGCTGTTCAGGGCATCACCTTTTTGTCGGGTGGACAAACTGCCGAATTGGCATCAGCACGTTTAAATGCAATGAATGCCAGGTTTAAATCCAAAATGCCATGGAAATTGTCTTTTTCATTTGGACGAGCCCTTCAACAACCGGCTCTTGAAATCTGGAATGGCAACGATGCGAATGTGCCCAAAGCTCAGAAAGCGTTGTATCATAGGGCTGAATGTAACCGTGCTGCCTGTAAGGGTGAATACAATACCGGCGTGGAAAGGAAATAATTTTTCACTCCGGGAGTCATTATTGGCGAGTGTTTGTCTATAAAGTCAACTTCTGCGTTACGCTTGTCATAAAAACAGTCATTTACGAAAAGTAAACTCCTTGATTTTTATGACATCGCAAGCCTTGAATTTGAGCTTTATATTTCAAATACTTGGTTTATAGACAGCCTCTAATTAGTGTTTGTTTATAAAGTCAACTTCTGCGTTACGCTTGTCATAAAAACAGTCATTTACGAAAAGTAAACTCCTTGATTTTTATGACTTCGCAAGCCTTGAATTTGAACTTTATATTTCAAACACTTGGTTTGGAGAGCCTTTAATTAGTGCTTGATAGGGAAAGTTCAACTTCCGCGTTACGCTTGTTCTTAAAATGGTCATTTACATCAGTAAACTTACCTTTTGGGGATTTGGCAAGCCTTGAATCTGAACCTTTTTTATCAAGCATTTGAGCTTTTTCCCCTTGCGTTTGTTTTATAAATGGCTATTTCGTGTTTGTTTATAAAGTCAACTTCTGCGTTATGCTTGTCATAAAAACAGTCATTTACGAAAAGTGGACGCCTTGATTTTAATGACTGTGGACGCCTTTAATTTGAACTTTATATTTCAAACATTTGGTTTATGGAAAGCCTCTATTTTTACTAAAGACAAATTTTTTACCTATGGAATCATTAAAACCGAAGATTGTAATTGTAGGCGCGGGCAATGTAGGTAGCACGTTTGCTTTTTCGTTGATGCTTAGTGGCCTGGCGCGGGAAATTGTTTTAATCGACAAGAATGAATTGCTGGTAAAGGGTGAATGTATGGATTTGAATCATGGATTAAGTTTCGCACATCCAACAAACATTTACGCTGCCGGATTCGAAGGCTGTAAGGATGCCGATATTGTCGTTATCACCGCCGGCGCAAATCAAAAACCGGGACAAAGCAGAACTGATTTGGTGAAGGCTAATGTGGCTATATTTAAAGATATAATACCGGAAATCACCAAACATACAACCAATGCCATTCTTTTAGTTGTTACTAATCCGGTTGACATTTTGACTTATGTGACCCTTAAGTTATCGGGGTTTCCTTCGGAGCGGGTTATTGGTTCAGGAACGGTGTTGGATACCGCCCGGTTGAAGTATATGATCAGCGAATATTCCAAAGTAGATGCCAGTAATATTCACGCTTACATTATCGGGGAACATGGTGATACCGAGTTGCCTGTTTGGAGTAATGCAACCATTGGCGGCGTGGGTATCGAAGATTATTGTTCGGTGTATGCCCACAAAACGAATGTGAGAGCTGAACTGGCCGAAATATTTGAGAGAGTGAAGAATGCTGCTTATCAAATTATTCAGGCAAAAGGGGCTACAAATTATTCTATAGGGTTGGCGTTGGTTAAAATTACCCGCGCAATTGTACGAAACGAAAATTCTATTCTGCCTGTGTCCACACTGATTACCGACCTATACGGAATAAACGACGTCTGCATAAGCATTCCGGCGTTGGTTAATAATACCGGTGTGCAACAATATATGGAACTCAATTTGTCCGCTCACGAACAAGATTTATTTAAACGTTCGGCCAATACGCTGAAAGGTTTTATCGAAGCAATCGATCTATAGATTTATTGGTGATTGAATAAAATAGAACACATGAAACGAGTCATGGGAATTGTTTTACACACAGGAGCCTGATTTTAATAATCAAATTATAAACAGATGAAACAAATCAAATCACAAACAAAGATAATCGCAACGTTGGGGCCGGCAACTTCCACGAAACAGGTTATCTCCAGGTTAATGACGGAGGGCGTGGATGTGTTTCGGATAAATTTTTCGCATTCCTCGCAAGACGAGTATCTGCGATTAATTAATTTGATTAAAGAACTGAATCATGAATTGGAAATGCATGTTGCCATTATGGCCGATTTGCAGGGACCAAAGCTTCGCGTTGGTGTAATTGAAAATAATTTGATAGAACTGGCCGAAGGTGATGTGATAACTTTTGTGACGGAAGAGTGTGTCGGGCAGAAAGATCATATTTACATGAGCTATCAGGAATTTCCCAACGATGTAAATGCCGGCGAAGTCATTTTAATTGATGATGGCAAAATAAAGCTGGAAGTGATTGAGACCAATAAACGGGATCGGGTCAAAGCGAAAGTTATTTACGGCGGACCGCTCTCTTCACATAAAGGGGTTAACCTGCCCGGCACCAAAGTTTCGTTGCCATGCCTTACGGCCGATGATATTTCGAATGCTGTCTTTGCGCTGGAACATGATGTCGACTGGATTGCCATGTCATTTGTCAGGAAGGCATCGGATGTGATGGAACTAAAAGAACTCATCAGCAAAAGTAACAACGATGCCGGGGTTATTGCCAAAATTGAAAAACCGGAAGCACTCCTCCAGATAGACCAGATTATTGATGCAGCCGATGGTATTATGGTTGCACGCGGCGATTTGGGGGTGGAAATGCCTTTTGACCAGGTGCCTTTATTTCAGAAACAAATTGTTGAGAAATGTATCAGGCAGTCGAAACCGGTGATTATTGCGACTCAAATGATGGAGAGCATGCTGACCAATTTCCGGCCTACACGGGCCGAAGCCAATGATGTGGCCAATGCCGTACTCGATGGCGCTGACGCTTTGATGTTGAGTGGTGAGACATCTGTTGGCCGCTATCCGGTTGAAACCATAATCAACATGCATCAGATTATTATTTATACCGAGGCGCATGGCAATCCATTTGACAAACAACATGAGCCAACACAGGACGATGCTACTTTTTTGGCCGATTCGGTATGCCTCAATGCAACAAAACTGGCCAAACAAGTGGGGGCAAAGGCTGTCATTGTATTTACCAACTCCGGATACTCTGCCATCAGGACATCCAGTCATCGGCCCCGGTCAAAAATATATGCCTTTACCAGTAATAAAGATATTCTGCAAAAAATATCGTTGGTGTGGGGCGTGATTCCTTTTTACTTACGCGATTACGATCATTTAGACCAGGCTATACCGGAATCAGTACGGATTTTGAAAGATAAAAATTTACTCGTCGATGGCGATTGTGTGGTTTATGTAGGTACCTTACCTCTAAAAATTCATGGCGCCACAAATATGCTGAAGGTTGGGTATGTATAAGAGAATTTGAATTACTAAAATTTAAAGCAATGGCATCAACTGTTTTGAACAAGAATGAACAACAAAAAAGTAAGAGACAACTGGTTCTTATTCGACACGGAGAAAGTGAGTGGAACAAAGAAAATTTGTTTAGCGGCTGGACAGATGTCGATTTGTCGGACCGTGGCCGTGAAGAGGTGTTGCAGGCCGGCCAGATACTAAAAGAGCGTGGCTTTACTTTTGACGTGGCTTTTACCTCGGTGCTGAAGCGTGCCATTCGCACCCTCTGGATTGTACTGGATGAGATGGATTTGATGTGGATTCCTGTGCATCGGGACTGGCGGTTGAATGAACGTCATTATGGGGCACTTCAAGGTTTGAATAAATCAGAAACAACGCAAAAATATGGTGAAGCTCAGGTGCATGAATGGCGTCGGAGTTATGGCGTGCGTCCTCCTGCTCTTGATGTGGCAGACCCGCGGCATCCCAGTCATGACCCTCGTTACAGTCACCTGCTGAAAGAACAGCTGCCTGCTACTGAATGTCTGAAAGATACGGTGGCCCGTTTTCTTCCCTGTTGGCACGGCGATATTGCCCCGGCATTGCTTTCCGGACAGTCGGTCCTCGTGGCAGCTCACGGAAATACCCTCCGCGCATTGGTCAAGTATCTGGATAATGTTTCCGATGATGAAATTTCGAACCTGAACATTCCCACCGGAATTCCACTGGTATATGAGCTGGACGAACATCTTCATCCCATTCGTCATTATTACCTCGGCGATGCTGCGCAAATTGAACAGGCCATGCAGGCTGTCGCAAACCAGGCGGCGGCAAAACATTAAATAGTGTTTGTCTATAAAGTCCAACTTCTGCGTTATGCTTGCTCTCAAAATGGTCATTTACGGGAGTAAACTCACATTTTTCGAGCTGCGCAAGCCTTGAATTTGAACTTTATATTTCAAACACTTAGTTTATGGACAGGCATTAAATAGTGTTTGTCTATAAAGTCAACGGCTTCGCAAGTCTTGTATTTAAATTTTATATTTCAAACACTGGCGCAGTTCTAAAAATTATGAGTTTACTTTGATAACGGCTCATTTTGAAGATAAGCGTAGCGTCGCGGTTGGATTTTCCTGTAAACCCGGTTTGAAAAATTGAAAAGTGGAGCTTTTTACATACGGATAAAGCTTCCCCCATAAGAAAGGAGTCTATGTACGTCTTTAATTAGCGAGGCTCGACATAAATGTGTTTTAAAATAAAAATATCAGACTTTAATAATATTGATTTATCATGACTCATGACGATTTAAAGGTTCAAACGCTGGGCGATCAAACGATAGAATCCCCGTTAAAACCATCTTTGCGTCCTGACGAGCAGTCGTTCGGATTTATTGAAGATGATGACAGAGTTTTATATGATGCGTCGCTGGCTCATTTTTTTCATTGTCGCGAAACCGGCGAAACGCCTCTGTCATTTGTAAAGGCAGGGCCATACAAGCAGCTTTATTTTGAAGCTGCAAAAACAAAAGTGGCGATTGTAACCTGTGGCGGATTGTGCCCCGGATTGAACAACGTGATCAGGAGTCTGGTAAACCAGTTGTATTACAGGTATAAGGTTAAGAATGTTATTGGCATTCAGTATGGTTTTGAAGGCTTTATTCACGAATTTAAACATGCGATAGTCAATCTGACGCCTGAGCTGGTTGATGGTATTCATCTTTCGGGAGGCACCATCTTGGGTTCATCGCGCGGCATGCAAGATACGGGACTGATTGTTGACCGGCTCGTGGAACTCAATGTGGATATTCTGTTTTGTATTGGTGGTGACGGGACTATGCGTGGCGCACACGCCATTTATGAAGAAATTAACAACCGACAATTGAAAATATCGGTTGGCGGAATTCCCAAAACCATTGATAATGACATTAATCTTATTGATAAGTCATTTGGTTTCGAAACGGCATTTACTATTTCCAACGATATCATTCGCTATGCGCATAACGAAGCAAAGGGAGCTTACAACGGCATAGCGATTATTAAACTAATGGGGCGCGATTCAGGATTTATTGCTGCGTATGCTGCTCTTTCCATACAGGAAGTGAATTATGTTCTTGTGCCTGAAATGGTATTCGATTTAGATGGACCAAAAGGTTTTTTGCAGGTCTTGCGAAAGCGGCTCGAAAAACGACATCATGCCCTTATTGTTGTTGCTGAAGGTGCCGGTCAGCACTTTTTTGAAGGTGACACTTTTGAGAAAGATGCATCGGGTAACATCAAGAATAAGGATATTGGCTTGTATCTGAAGGATAAGATAAAGGAAAAATTTCATTCGGATAATTTCCCTGTAACGATCAAATATATCGATCCGAGTTATATAATCCGTAGCGCGCCGGCCAATGCCAACGATAGTAAGTTTTGCAGCCTTTTGGCACAAAATGCGGTTCATGCGGCCATGGCAGGGAAAACCGACTTTGTTATTGGTCACTGGAATAACGTATTTACCTTGCTGCCTATTCCAATAACGGTGGCTACTCGAAAAAAAATAGATGTGGAAGGCGAATTGTGGTGGAATATTCTGGAAACAACCGGGCAACCAGCGTCGATGATAAATAAACGTTAAGCTGAATTAGTTGTGTTAGCAAGGTAGTTCTGATGTGCTTTTTGCTTAAACAGAAGGTCGGGTCTGCGTTTATATTAGTTGGCGGCATATACTAAACCACGCTACAAACTTATTTTTTAGCGTGATTAAAATAAATACAGTATATTGGAAAAAATTACTATTTATGATAAATAACGACATCATACGCAATATTAGATACGCATTCGATTTCACCGATTCCCAAATGATTGATATATTTTCATCGGCCGGTCATCAGGTTACGCGTTCACAAATATGTGATTGGTTAAAGAAAGACAATGATCCTTCTTATGTCAGTTTAAGTGACTTTCAACTCGCAACTTTTTTAAATGGTTTTATAAACGAAAAACGTGGCAAAAAGGATGGAGAACAACCAATCCCCGAAAACCGTTTGAATAATAATATTATTTTCAGAAAATTAAGGATAGCCTTAAACCTTAATGATACAGATATATTGGAGATTCTTGAGCTTGCTGATATGCATATAAGCAAACATGAATTAAGCGCCTTTTTCCGCAGTCCAAATCAGAGCCAATACCGACAATGTAATGATCAGATTTTGAGAAATTTTCTTCATGGCATGCAAAAAAAAATTAGAAATTCTCAACCTAAAGAGTTGTAATCCGTTTCAGGCTTTGTGTAACTTAATATTGATTTTGCACGCATTGATTTATGTCTTTTACACTTAACAATAAGTGCTATTTCACAAACAGTACGGTCGATTCTGAGTTTGACAATTGTACTTAAAAGAAAAGATTTGAACATCAAATGGTTAAATTAAAGGCTCTTTATATGAAACGAGCCCTGGGAATTATTTTACAAGCAAGAGGTGATTAATTCCGGTGAGTTTCATGTGCAAAAACAAACAAATTATAATCATATGAAACGAGCAATGGGAATTGTTTCACACACAGAAGTATGATTATCCTGGCGAGTGCCATATGGCAACTGAAAAACAAATTATAATCATATGAAACGAACATGAATTTTAGCATTCTAAAATACACACAGGAGAATGATTAAAATTCATCGAGAGTTCCATATGACCATTGAAAGATAAATTTAAACATATGAAAAAACTATTTTTAAATCTAATTTTAATTTTTGCAGTTTACTACCCATTATTGGCCCAAAATAAAACAGATTCTGTGAAAGTTGAAAAACAATTCACAATTGAAAATTGTGTCGCAGAATTTTCGATGGACCAGGCAAAAAAAACACAAGTTGGATACCAATTTTGGTTTGCCGATCCTGATTTTATTGATGGACGTACCTTGAAAATGAGCGTGGTAGCACCACATTTAGCAACCCATCCTCCTCATAAACACATCGAAGATGAATTCTTTTTCGTTTTGGAAGGTACTGCTGAATTTTATCTCGATGGTAAAACAAAAATAGCTGGCCCATATACCAGTTTTTATTGCCCTTCAAATGTTGAACACGGTATTAAAAACGTTGGCGATACTGAATTAAAATATTTGGTGATTAAAAAGTATCAGAAATAGTGTTTCTTCTGTTCTTCCGTAACTTGTAATTTCAACCTTCCCTTGCGGGTAATTAAAATTTTAAATAAAGGATTAGAAATCAAATAAACGTCTGTGTTGAACTACATCCCGACAGTAATGCTGGAACACTTATTGGGATAATCTACTAGTTTGGGGAGAGTAGGACTTTCGTTATTCCTAATAAACTCATAGAGAACTAAATATACGATTTAATTTAGGTTGCAGAATAGTGCTCATTCTTTACGATATATATCAATTTGATTTAAATCGTAACATGACGATTCCAAAGCCTTTGGGCAAGCCATTCGTTTAGCATCAGAAATGCTAAATATTAATCCTGTCTTTGTTGAAAAGGACTATTGGATTAACTTAATATTAAAGCGTTTATCTGAAAGCAAGTATGCTCACCTGGTGGTTTTTTAAGGCGGAACTTCTTTGTCCAAAGGTCATCATTTAATTAGTCGCTTTTCTGAAGACGTAGATTTAGCAGTTATTATTGAAACGGGTCAAACAGCCAGCAAAATCAAAGCTTTAATCAGAACTTTAGAAAAAGAGTTAAGTGACGCACTAAAAGAGTTGTTTGTTGAGGGCCAAACAAATAAGGGGGCTTGTTTTAGAAAGTCTTTTTTTGAATACAACACAAATCTGAAAGGCAATATTTCAAGCCGGGTAATTGTTGAAATAAATTCATTCGCAAATTCTATTCCTTATGCTGCACAACCTATTCATGCCTTTATTGCTGACTATTTTAGAGAATCAGGTAACGAAAAATTTATCCTGAAATTTATCGAATTGGACCTTCATAAGGAGCAAAAATGATAAAATAGGATTCTTGGAAATCGTAGTTTTGACTGTGATATCCTTTTTATTATGAAGGCAAACGAAGGAAGAATAAAGATTTTTACTTACCGCAAAATAGAAGAATGGTATTGCGTTGCTGACGCTTCGCCATCGAAAAGCAATCAATTATAATTGAAAGAAAACAGGAAGTGAATGCGCCTGATAGTGGTAAGGTTCTGTTTATGACTAACAAAATGTCCTTTTCTGAGGGACGACACTAACTTCCTGTAACCGTTTTTCGTTTACACTTTGTTCCTGACTTGGTTATAGCTTGACATCTATTTGTTTTAGTATTTTGCGAGGATTGAGTATTCGTCGAATATATGGTTGTTGTTCTTGGACACTCATTTTAATCTGCTATTATTCTTATTTTTTTAATGCCAAAATAATATTTCGTCTTACGATAGAGTGTAGGCTAAATTCTTCGCGGATTAAGAATTTTAATCTTTTTTTAATCGCTGCTTAATTGTCTTTTAACCCCTTTTTTAACCGCACCCACATATATTTGTTAGCATCTTTTGATGGATATTTTCATATGATTATAATTTGTTTTTCAGTTGTCATATGGAACTCGCCAGGAATAATCAGACTTCTGTGTGTGACTCAATTCCCATGGCTCGTTTTATTTGTGTACAAAACATGGCAAGACGTGAATATTCTGATTTGTAAAATTAGGTGTATGATAAAAGATGGTTTGAATAAGAAAATTCTTCTATTCTGTTTTTTATTATTCTTTATCGGATTTTTAAGTTTTAGTGAAGGGAATTGTTTTTTCCAGTCAAGAGAAGTGTCTTTTATGATGTGAAGTGTATAACTTATTTATTTTCAGTAGAAAAATTGTTGATTGATTTCTGAATTTTCATCAAGAAATATTAAGCCATGAAACGTGAGTAGAATTTATTGATTATGACCCAGATGTTAAAGGTCGTATTTAATTTGTGTCATATTTTTCATCTTGAGGTTTGGATATTTTAGTGTTGAGAGATGGTGAAATTTTTTTTGAAAGTGGTGTTGCTGACTATAATTGTCACATTTGATAAGAGTCTTCGACCAAACGAATGATAATGATTAATTTTTTTTGTGATGATATTTGATCAAGGAATGGAGCCTTCGCAAAGCAGGGGTGGGTTGGCAGATTTTTAATTAATTACGGAAAGTGAAACCGTATTGCTATGGTATATGATGTTAGTTTAAATGAAGGGTAATTAAAAATGTATTTGAATGGTGATGTTAACTTTAGTAAGAGTAATGATTTTGTTGAAAATGCTGGAGCACTGCAGATCTTTCAGCGCAACATTAAAAATTATAAAAGTTTTTTTCAGAAACCGATCGATAAGTTATATATCATGAGAGGCCATATCAGTAAATTCAGATTTTGGAATGCCACTAAAGCAGATAGCGATATAAAATTAATTCAGGTGTAACCGCTAGTGAAGCGGGTTTAGACTAATCAAGATTAAAAATGATAAAACGTATTAATATATTTAAGGGGACTGCATTTCTACTAGTCATATTAGCATGTTGTATGAATAACATACAGGTAATGGCTCAAGACGTAAGTGAGCAACCAGCCATAAATGGTAAGGAGGCTGATGTTAATAAATCGCCAATTGTAGGAGCTAATGCTGTTATAGAATTAACAAACACAGATGTTATCGCTGATAATTATGAAAATTTCGAAATTGACGTTTTTAAGAAAGTAAAACAGGAAGAAGGCCAGTATTGGCATCTTCAATCGCATACAAAACCAGTGTTATATTGGAATTGTGATAAAGTTATTGGTGTTGGGAGTATTAATGCACTAGGGGAGGATGAAAGAACCCGGGGACTTCAATACCACCTGCTTGCCCAATCATTGGCAGGCCTTGTCAATAGAGCTGTAGAAGAAGGTAAAAGTCAAGTTGGAATTTGGCTAAATGATTCTAGTGGTCAGGTATCCTATAAATTATCAAAACAAGCTTTAAGCGATATGGGAATTGGAGGGCTTGGACTGCAAAATGCAATTGAATTAGCTACCTGTAATTATGGGGAGAAAGATGGCATTAAACTCACAATAAAGGATTTGTTTGATGGGTATGTTTTGACCGATGTAGAACATAATCCCGAAAGTAATATTGTGGCTTCCGTAGCTTCTCATGTTTATAATTCTATTATTGTAGATGTTAGAGACAAGGATTTTTATGAAAGCCATGGATATACCATGCGTTATGATGCATCTCAAAAAACGACCGTGGATGCCTGGAATGAATTCAAAGATAAATGTAGTAATAAGGCATTGGTAGTTATGCCTGTACAAACCGGAGAGTTAAGGGAGTTTGCAATTACAAATAATTTGTTTGTAATCAACCTGAATAAGAGATATGCCTCTTCGCAAAGTGGACAAAACATTGCTTTATTCGAAGAAATACTTCAATGGTTAGAACCAAATTCTCCGGTCTATGGATGGGAACAGGGTGTTGGAGAGGATCAATTTGTTGAGCGTGTTTCAGAATCAGGAAATATTATGATTCCGTATGACTGGGCTTATAATACAACCTTAACCTCTTTAGATTATAAACAGCGACGACCTGGTTTGGTAAAGGTTATGGATCCTCAATTAATTAATTGGGAAGAAGATAAAAAATATGTTTCTTTTTATTTGTCGGATGGTGATAATGTACAATGGATGATGAATAATTTTATAGGTGCAGATTATTACTCACATTCTGATGCGAATAGTGTAAAAATGTCTTTCGGTCTTGCCGTTGACAATTTGTCCATGATTGCACCTTCTGTATGTCAGAATTTATTTAACAATCAATGTCCGCAAACGACCATTGTGCAAACATTTGGAGGAGGTTACAATTATATTGACAATTATGGAGAAAAAAAATCAAGGGGCCCAATTTTAAAAGCACTAGCAGAGGGAACTGCAGCACATATGCGTCAGCATGGAATTAAAGTTTTGGCAGTGATGTCAAAGGATGTCAGTTCTATTGCATCGGTAGAGGCTTATCAAGCTTATATTGACGCCAACGATCAATTAGAAGGGATTATTTCGGTTCAATATACGCCATATGCCGGAGGTAACGGTGAAATCATGTGGTTTGCCAATGGCAATGGTTATGATATACCTGTTGTTACGGTGAAGTATTCAATTTGGGATTTTGGGGGATATAACAATGAGAGCGAAGGGACTCCTGATTACATTGCCAATAAATTGATTAGTTCATCAGATTCCGATCTTTTTAATTTGGTTCTTGTTCATGCCTGGAGTGGATTTAATGAAACAGGAACAGCGAGTGGAAGCATAAAGGGTGCAGGGGCTGCCAAGCTATGTGTCGACAAGTTGAATGAGAATTATTCGGTTGTTAATATTGAAGAAATGATTTGGCGTATTCGAATGCATTATCGGCCAGAGCAAACTAAAAAATATTTGGATGAAGCGTTTTAAAATCGAGCTGCGCAAGCCTTGAATTTGAACTTTATAGCTCAAACTTCCGACTTTATGGACAGGCACTATTTAACGTAAAACAGGATTTATAAACATAAATATGAACACCATGATCCGCTTAATTTTTATTATATCAATTTTTCTATTCATTTCTGTTGCACCCAACTATGCTCAAACTACGGCTGTCAGATCTCTGGATGCGGTTGACTATGTAAATCCATTAATGGGCACTCAATCCAAGTTCAGTCTTTCTAACGGCAATACCTATCCGGCTATTGCATTGCCTTGGGGTATGAATTTTTGGACGCCACAGACAGCAGAAATGGGCAATGGATGGCAGTACAGCTACGAAGCAGATAAGATAAGGGGTTTTAAACAAACACACCAGCCCAGCCCTTGGATGAATGACTATGGTCAGTTTTCGCTTATGCCGGTAACAGGCACTGCGGACTTTACTGAAGAAGAACGGGCCAGTTGGTTTTCGCATAAAACTGAGATTTGCAAACCTTACTATTATAGCGTTTACCTGGCCGACCACGATGTAACTACAGAGCTGACACCCACGGAGCGTGCTGCCATGTTTCGCTTTACATTTCCTTCTAGTGACAGTTCCTTTGTGGTGATCGATGCCTTCGACCAGGGCTCGTATGTGAAGATTATTCCGGGCGAAAATAAAGTGATTGGTTATACGACCCGAAATAGTGGTGGAGTACCGGAAAACTTTCGTAATTACTTTGTGGTGGTATTTGATAAGCCATTTGAATATAAAACAGTGTGGAGCGGTGATAAAATAATTAAAGGGCAACTTGAAGTTGAGGCCGGTTACGTGGGCGCTATTGTAGGGTTTAAAACAAGTAAAGGTGAAAAGGTTCAGGCGCGGGTGGCTTCCTCTTTTATCAGTTATGACCAGGCTTTGCTCAATCTTAAAGAACTTGGCACTAAAGATTTTAATACCTTGAAAAAAGAAGGCAGGGATATTTGGAATAAGGAGTTAAGTCGGATCCAAGTTGAAGGTGGAACAGAAGAGCAAACCCGTACTTTTTACTCGACGCTTTACCGCACTTTGTTGTTCCCTCGTAAGTTTTACGAGTTTGATGCCAACGGCCAAATGATGCATTATAGTCCTTATAATGGGAACGTGCTGCCGGGTTATATGTTTACCGATAATGGTTTTTGGGATACTTTTAGAGCAGTATTTCCTTTCTTTAATTTGATGTATCCTTCTTTAAACGAGAAAATCCAGGCAGGACTAGTAAATACTTATCTTGAGAGCGGGTTTCTGCCTGAGTGGGCCAGTCCTGGGCATCGTTCGGTGATGATTGGGAACAATTCGGCCACCATTGTGGCCGACGCCTACCTCAAAGGACTTCGTGGCTACGATATTGAAACTCTCTACGAAGGGGTATTGCACGGCACCAAAAATGTACATCCCGATGTTAGCTCCACGGGTCGTCTGGGATATGAGTATTACAATAAGCTTGGTTATGTGCCTTATGATGTAGGCATAAACGAAAATGCAGCCCGTACGCTGGAATATTCCTTTGCCGACTGGTGCATCTGGAAATTGGCTAAAGAATTGGGGCGTCCCAAGAAGGAGATTGAGCTCTTTAAAAAACGGAGCCAGAACTACCGGAACCTTTTCGATCCCGAGACGAATTTGATGCGAGGTAAAAATGAAGATGGTACTTTTCAAGAACCATTCAATCCACTTAAATGGGGTGATGCCTTTACCGAAGGTAACAGTTGGCATTACACCTGGTCGGTATTTCACGACATTCAGGGTTTGATTAATCTGATGGGAGGTAAGGAAATTTTCGTTAACATGCTTGACTCCATTTTTAAGATGCCCCCACTTTTTGATGATTCTTATTACGGTTTCCCGATACACGAAATTAGAGAGATGCAGATTACGAATATGGGCCAGTATGCGCACGGTAATCAACCCATTCAGCATATGATTTATCTCTACAATTATGCTGGACAGCCATGGAAAGCTCAATATTGGGTGCGAGAGGTGATGGACAAACTTTATACTTCAAACCCTGATGGTTATTGTGGCGATGAAGATAACGGCCAAACTTCGGTCTGGTACGTTTTCAGTTCTATGGGATTTTATCCTGTAACCCCCGGGGTTGATCAATATGTTCTTGGGTCACCGCTTTTTCCTAAAGTATGTGTGCAGCTCGAAAATGGTAATACCATCACCATAGAAGCACCAAACAATACTGTCCAAAACAGGTATGTGAAACAACTCTATTTGAATGGTAAACGTTATGAAAAAAACTGGTTGAGCTATTCAGAACTTATGGATGGCGCTTATCTTCGATATGATATGAGCGATCGGCCTAACAAAGCTAGGGGCATCGACAGTGATGCATATCCCTATTCGTTTTGGGATGAACAATAGAAATAAATAGTTGTCGATGATGCGACCATTAATAGTTGACAGTTGATTGAGAGTAACTTGTGGTTTTAATTGTATCTGGTAGCAAAAGGGTTGGGTAGGCGGTTTTTTATTGCCCTTTATGAGATAAAACAACTGCTGAAGGGAAACACGCCTGCCTGATTTTGAAATATCCGTAAAGAATAAGGGTGATAAGTGTTTATAGCGGTATTTTCTTTAAGGACGAAATTTGGAATAAAGCATATATGGAGAGAGTGAAATTAGTAGAAAATCTGAGGTCTTGTTGCAATCTGTCTATAAATCCAACTCTTTTGTTATAATAACAGTCATTTACGAAAAGTAAGCGACTTCGTTCCTTGCGACAAATTCGCAGCAACAGCTTAGTCTCTGCCTTTGTTTCGTTTGTTTGTTCCTTGATTTTAAAGCCTTCATAAGCCTTGTCTTTGAACTTTATATTTCAAACATTTAATTTATGGACAGGCTCCATTTAGTTTGAATGCCCAAATGAGCTGGTGTTTTTATGAATTGATTTAGACATGCTCATTTGAATATAATATCGGTTTTTACATTTTAGACTGATTTACATAAACAATCAATATTTAAAGATAACGATGAAGACAATTGCCATTGGAGTTGATGTAGGTGGTAGCCACGTAAGTTGCATGGCCTATGATTTGGAGAAGAAAAATCTTTTGACAGATAGCATATCTGAAAGGGATTTGAATAATCATGCTCAGCCTGCTGAAATAATTGCAGCATGGGGAGGTGTCATAAAAGAGACTATTGATATTGTAGGTTCAGATCGGGTTAATGGAGTTGGTTTTGCCATGCCTGGTCCTTTTGATTATGTAAATGGCATTTCGCTTTTTCAAGGGCTAAATGGTAAGTACGAAAACACTTATGGGTTAAATGTGTCTAACGAACTTCGTAAAATGCTTAATTTATCCAATGGTTTTAAAATCAGGTTAATAAACGATGCTGCCGCCTTTGCCATAGGTGAAGACCAGGTTGGAAAGGCAAAATCGTATCATCGATCTTTGAGTATAACTTTGGGCACCGGGTTGGGTTCAGCGTTTATAAAAGATGGGTTACCTGTGGTTGAAGGCGCCGAAGTTCCGGAAAATGGCTGCATGTGGCATTTGCCTTTTGAAAATGGTATTGCAGATGATTATTTCTCCACACGGGGTTTGTTAAGTCGGTTTGAAAAAATATCAGGGAAGAAATTGCAAGATGTTAAGCAAATAGCAGACTTGGCAAAAACCAATAGGTATGTACACGAATTATTCGATGATTTTGGGGTGAAAATGGGTGTATTTCTTCAACCCTGGATTGAGAAATTTGGTATCGAGGTTCTTGTTATGGGCGGTAATATTTCCAGAGCGTATCATCTGTATGGCGATGGTTTGAGAGGTTATTTAGAAACGACTAATCTCAAGATGGATATTGCAGTTTCAGAATTGAAAGAAACTGCGGCTTTTATCGGAAGTGCCACTTTGGTTGATGATGCTTTTTATAATAGCGTGCTTCCGGCCTTACATAAAATGTAGCGTATTGCATCATGCTTAAAACACACTCAAAAATTCATTTAAAATAATTGTAAAATGACGAATGCAAAACTTTCATTAAAATACGTTGCCCCTGTTTTGATGTCTTTTTTCATCATGAGCCTTTGCGATTTGGTCGGGATTGGTGTTGATAATGCCATTGCCGATTTTGACGTTAGTAATACACTGGCGCAGCTGATTCCTATGGCCGTTTTCGCCTGGTTTTTTTTTCTGTCGGTTCCTGTAGGTATTTTGCAGGATCGAATTGGTAAGAAAAATATGCTAAATGTTGGTATATTGTTAACCGCGCTGGGCTTGTTTCTACCTTTTTTAATGTATAGTTTTCCAGTCCTTTTGGCTGGTTTTGCTTTGCTTGGTATTGGAAATACCATTGTTCAGGTATCCGCTAATCCGTTGCTTATCGATGTTGTTCCTTCAAACCGAAGGCCCAGTTTTTTAAGTTTTTCACAGTTTGTAAAGGCTATTGGCTCGATGGTTGCGCCGTATCTGGCAACATTTTTTACGATTAGATATGGGGATTGGAAATTAACACTTCTGGCGTTTGGAGTACTCTCTCTTCTTTCTCTTATTTGGTTGCATACCACTAATATTGAGGAGACAACCACTACAGATAATAAGGCAACTATCGGTTCCTGTTTACGATTAATCGGTATTGGTTACATTGCCTTAATGGTTGTGGGTATATTTTTCGTAGTGGGAATAGATGTGGGAGTAAATTCCGTTTCGGGACAATTTTTAATGGAGAAAGTAGGTATGGACGTTGAACCAGCAATGCGGGGACGAAGTCTTTATTTTTTTGGAAAAATGTTGGGGACATTCATGGGAGCTTTGCTTTTAACCAGGTTTTCTGCCCGTAAATTCTTTGTGCTTTCTGCCATTATTAATCTTGTCACAATTGTTGCCTTTATTGCATCTCCTTCGCCGTTAATTGCTTCGGGACTGCTTTTTGCTATTGGACTTGGAGCTGCAAATATTTTTCCGCTTATATTTTCATTGACGGTTGAAAAGTATGGTGACCGTGCGAACGAGATTTCCGGCTTAATGATTATGGCAGTTTCCGGCGGTGCATTTATCCCTCCTATAATGGGAGGTTTAATTGATGCTGTAAGCTTAACTGCGGGAATGTTTGTACTGATTGCCTGTGCGATTTATTTATTAGGCCTATCATTTTATTCTTTTAAAAAGTAATTTTTATAAATAGTGGCATGGCAAAAGAAGTTGAAAATATTACTCATACTACATTTTATCACTGTTTTTGCCTTTGTATTAATTTGGGTATTAAAGGTTTTTTGATGGTAAAAAGATTGATGTTAATCTCACCTCTTTTGCAAATATTGGACAATGGTATTTGCGGGATTAATCTAAAAAGACGAAAGACCCTAACTTTTGTCACTACTGAATTTGGTTGTATAATGCAAAAGAGAAATCTAAGAATTTATAAAAATGAAACGAGCATGAGAGTAATCTCTCACACAGGTGAATGATTGTTCCGGCGAGTTCCATATGGCAACTGAGAGACAAATTATAAACATATGAAACGAGCCATGAGAACGTGTTCACACACAGAAGAATGATTATCCCGGCGAGTTCCATATGGCAACTGAGAGACAAATTATAAACATATGAAAAAACTAAATCTTGTTTTTGTACTGGCATTTTTTTTTATCAACGTTTTTGCGCAGTGGCATCCTGCAGGCGACAAAATCAAAACTGCGTGGGCGGAAAAAATTGATGTTACCAATGTACTCCCAGAATATCCACGTCCAATAATGAAACGATTGGACTGGCAAAACCTGAATGGGCTTTGGGAATATGCCATAACAAAAGCAGGCGCATCCCAGCCTGGAAGTTTTGATGGAAATATTTTAGTTCCATTTGCTGTTGAATCAAGTCTTTCGGGAGTAATGAAAACTGTTGGCGACCAACACGAATTGTGGTATAAACGTTTTTTTACTGTTCCTTCAGCCTGGAAAAATAAAAAAGTTTTACTTCATTTTGGTGCAGTTGACTGGGAATCAGATATATGGATTAACGACATCAAAGTTGGTTCTCACAAAGGTGGATTTTCACCATTTTCGTTTGATGTTACGCCTTTTTTAAATAAAACGGGGGAGCAAAAATTAGTGGTAAAAGTTTGGGATCCAACCGACAAAGGGTTTCAGGCGCGTGGTAAACAAGTACTTAACCCTACTGGGATTTGGTACACACCGGTTACAGGAATCTGGCAAACCGTTTGGATGGAACCTGTTGCTTATAAATTCATTAAAAATGTACGTACTGTCGCAAATATCGATAACAGCAGCTTATCTGTTGAAGTGGTCACTTGCGCAACGAATTATGACGATTTGTATGAAGTGACCGTGTTCGACGGTGATGAACAAATTTCCAGGGCAAAGGCATCCACAACCCAGTCTGTTGATGTTTCAATTCCAAATCAGAAATTATGGGATCCTGAAAATCCCTTTTTATATATTATGAAAGTAAAGTTAATAAGCAAGGGTAAAGTGGTCGATGAAGTTGATAGCTATTTTGCCATGCGCAAAATTTCCACCAAGCGAGATGAAAATGGGATTGTACGTTTGCAACTGAACAATAAAGATCAGATTCAGTTTGGCCCTCTCGATCAGGGATGGTGGCCGGACGGATTATACACTGCACCAAGTGATGAAGCTTTAAAATATGACCTTATTAAAACCAAAGAACTTGGTTTTAATATGATTCGTAAACATGTAAAAGTTGAACCAGCACGTTGGTATACGCATTGTGATAAAATGGGGATTTTGGTTTGGCAGGATATGCCAAATGGCGATCGTTCGCCACATTGGCAAAATCGTCAGTATTTTGATGGAACCGAGTTAAAAAGGAGTGTCGAGTCAGAAGCGAGTTACCGTTCTGAGTGGAAGGAAATTATGGATTACCTTTATTCCTACCCTTCGATTGTTGTTTGGGTACCCTTTAACGAAGCCTGGGGACAGTTTAAAACTGAAGAAATTGCAGAATGGACAAAAAACTATGATCCAAGTCGATTGGTAAATCCTGGCAGTGGTGGTAATTATTACACCACCGGCGATATGTTGGATTTGCACAGTTACCCCGGTCCCGAAATGTATTTGTACGATGCCGGGCGTGCGACTGTTTTGGGTGAATATGGTGGAATTGGTTTGGCATTGGAAGGGCATCTTTGGAAAACAGATAAAAACTGGGGATATGTTCAGTTTAAAGATTCAAAAGAAACAACAGACGAGTATGTAAAATATGGTGAACAGTTATACAAAATGATTAAAGTTGGATTTTCAGCAGCCGTTTATACACAGATGACAGACGTGGAAGGAGAAATAAATGGGTTTATGACTTACGACCGTAAAGTGATTAAGTTGCAAAAAAAACGGGCGCGGTTGATTAATCAAAAGATTGTAAATGCTTTGAACGATTAAAAATTGTCAGAGCTGGCCTAAATGATTCTAAAGTTCAATATTGATTCTTACAAAATATTAATTTGGTACAGTTTTTTTTGAAGATTAATCCCTATCCAGTCAAATAATTTGCTTTGCATGTGGGGCTGAATTGGGATTGGTTTAGTATTCTGTTTTACGGGACTTCAATAATCGGTTCTGATTAAATTTCATCAAGAGATTTAATCTTAGAAAGGTCATCAGATTAGACATACAGCAGCTCTGTTTAGCAGCCTTCCGATATTTTATTAATAATATGGTGATCATTGTTGTCCAAATCTGAATTAAGACCAATTAGGCTATGTGCCTGACAGGGGTTTGATTTTTAGCAATTGTTTTATGTTTTTGAAGAATTGGTTAATTTCCCATCGTGCTTTGTACAGGTCTGATGTGGTATTTGTTGACCAAGTAAATTGGTTGGTGATTACTTCTATGGTTTTATGGTTGATTTCGTCTCAAACAATATCACGCCTGCGTTTTTTGGGATGTTTCTTTAGGGGGCGTGCTTCAGTTTTATGTGTTTGTTAACAGTTATATGTTGATGTCTGTTTTCAGGAAGTTTTCGCTGATAATTTTTCAATAATTTGAAATTATAATCCTTAAACAAGCGTCATTCTCAGTTTTGGTTTTGTTAGAACAGGAAGGATTTGGGCGAGGGTATTTTTAGGCCAAGAAGGTTCAGGTTGCCAGAAGTAGATTTCAGATCATTTGTGACATCCCGTAAGGAATTCAATTTTGAGAATTGGCAAAAAAGTATGATTAATAAATGTATTCAACTGTCAAAACTTTTCCTGTGCTTTTTGGTTTGATGCTTTTCTGTTAGTGCGTTGTAAGAGTTTCTGCATTAAGTTTGACTGATTTGAACAAATTCAGATAAATTTGTTTTCATAGCCAATTAGTTGACACCATAAAAAAAATGTTTCAGGAAACCTGAGTCTAATTGTCTTTAATTAGAGTCTGTCCATAAAGTAGGGTGTTTGAGCTATAAAGTTCAAATTCAAGGCTTGTGAAGTCTTAAAAATCAAGGCGTTTACTTTTCGTAAATGACTGTTTTTATGACAAGCGTAACGTAGAAGTTGACTTTATAGACAAACACTATTTAGGACAGATGTGGTTGATATGAATATATCTTTCAGACACTGTTTGTTAGGTCTGAAAAATTTCAGGTTTTAACCTTTTCAAGGATTCTTTTTTGTTTATGATTTTTTTAGAATTGATTCACTGAATGAATTTGCTTTACATTGTACCCTTCAATGGTATTTAAATTAGGGCAGATTGGATGAACTTTTTAACAATTTTTGTTTTTTATTCAATAGCTTAATGTTACTTGAAATAAGAAAAGTTTTTTTTACCTCATGAATACGATTGGGATTGAAGAATCTTTGTTTTGACTTAACGGTTAACGTTTTTATTGGATTAATTAAACCTTTTTTAACCCTCCTCTTAAGCTTAGCTCCTTTCTTTTGTTTAAAAAATATAAATCCGCAAGAGGGATGGCTTCCTGTATGGGCGGCTCCAGAATAAATAACATTTTTGATGGCGCCAATTGTACTTCTGTAACGGCCTCACTTTACCTAAATGGAGTAAAAAAAGTAAAGAACTTATGAGACACAATTTTAACAGATTTATTTTATGGATGATTATTGGGGTAATAGGTTTTGATGGAGCTGTTTTAGCTCAATCACTTTATCCACGTATCAACTCAACAGAACTTGTTGTTTCACCTAAAGAAACGATAAAAGCTTACGACTTTAAATTGTCAGAGGTTTCTTTGGGTGATGGATTGTTTAAGGATGCCATGGAGCGTAATCGACAATGGCTGTTAGATTTAGATCCTGATAGACTCTTGCATCGTTTTTATTTATATGCTGGTTTGCCAACAAAAGGAGCTGTATATGGAGGTTGGGAAAGTGAAGGAATTTCCGGACATACATTAGGACATTATTTGTCGGCTTGTGCGTTACAATATGGTGTTACTCATGAAAAAGAGTTTAAAGATCGGGTTGATTATATTGTTACTCAATTGGATTTGTGTCAGCAGCAATATACAGGTGTAATGTCAGGCTTTGTGGGCGGGATTCCGGAGCAGAGCAGAATCTTTACGGAGATTTCTGAAGGTAAACTTTATTCTTCAGGTTTTGATTTAAATGGAGGTTGGGTGCCAATGTATACTATGCATAAACTTTATGCAGGTCTTATTGATGCCTTTCTATATGTTGAAAATCAGGACGCTAAAAAGGTTGTTACATTATTAGCCGACTGGCTCATTAATGTGACAAATGGTTTGAATGAAGATCAGTTTCAGCAATTCCTGCAATGTGAATTTGGAGGAATGAACGATGCCATGTATTCTTTATATGCGTTAACGGGAGAGGAAAAATATTTAACTCTTGCAGAGCGTTTTTACCATAAGGCTGTTTTGGATCCTCTTTTAGAACATCAGGATCAAGTCAATGGAATGCATGCTAATACTTTGATTCCTAAAGTTATTGGTTGTTCTACGGCAGCCTGGATAATGGGAGATGAAAAAATGCTTTCTATTTCTAAATATTTTTGGAATACTATCGTCAACCATCACTCTTATGCAAATGGCGGAAATAGCGATTTTGAAAGATTTACGCCGGCAGATCAAATTTCAAAACATTTTAGTAGTAATTCTACTGAGACCTGTAATACTTATAATATGCTAAAACTGACGAAGAAATTGTTTTCTTTCTCAGCAGATGCAGACTTAATGGATTATTATGAACGAGCACTTTATAATCATATTTTAGCTTCCCAGCATCCTAAAACTGGAATGGTGACCTATTATATGAATCATGTGAATGGCGGTCACAAATCATTTTCTTCTCCTTTTGATTCTTTTTGGTGCTGCGTAGGTACTGGGATTGAAAATCATACCAAATATACTGAGTCGATATATAGTCATGGGTTTCAAGATAGCTTGTTTGTTAATTTATTCATTTCCTCGGAGATGAACTGGACTGACAGAGGAATTAAGTTAAGACAGGTTACCAAGTTTCCGTTTGAAGAGAAAACCGTCCTGGAAATTTTAGAAGGGAAACAGAAATTTACGATGCTCATTCGTCAACCCAAATGGCTTTCGAATGACATGATCGTTTCTGTAAATGGTAAAAAGCAGCATTTTAAGGAGGCGAAACATGGATTTTTATTGATGAAACGTACCTGGAAAAAAGGAGATAGAATTGAAATAACCTTGCCAATGTCTTTTACAACGATGGCGGCACCAGATCGATCAAGCTGTAAGACCTTTTTTTATGGACCTATTTTAATGGCTGCAGAATTGGATGATAATCGAGATCCTTTGGATTCAGACCCTGTTGTAATAAGTGATGATGAAGATTATGCCGAAAAGATATTCCCTGTTGACAAAAAGAAACTGTTGTTTATATCGAAGGGATTGACTGCATCTCATGAATTGCATCTGAAGCCTCTATTTTCGATTTCAGATAAAGATTATGCTCTTTATTTAAATTTCTACAGCAAACAGGAGTGGAGTGTTGAGAAAGAAAGCTATTTCGAATATGTAAAAAAAGAGAAAGAGCTTCGCCAAAGACTTGTTGATGAGATTCGTTTTGAAATGCAATCGGAACGCGATCATAATTTAACTGGTGAGAAGACCAATGCTGGTTCATTGAATACCTATAGTTGGCGTGATGCCTCTGATGGCGGCTATTTTGAATTTGATTTATCTACAGCAGGGGAAACAAATTTGCAACTGCTTGTTAAGTACTGGGGACGTGATGGTGGAGATAGGATATTTGATATAATGATAGATGGAAAGGTTTTGTCCAGGCAAGTATTAGAGGATAAAGGAGTAGATAAAGTTTACGAAATCACCTATCAATTACCTGTAGATTATTTGAGGGATAAAGCTAAAGTTAAAATTCGTTTCCAGGCAGTCAAAGGGTATAAGGCCGGGGGAGTCTTTGGGTGCCGCTTGATTCGAGAAAAGAGTAAATGATTCTTATTCCATCAAACACAGATAAATTATTTTATGGAATTAATGTCGTATTTGTAATTTTTCAAATATTATGTTTATTGTTAAATGATTAATGATTAATTAATTGTTGTGTGTTATTGATTGATTATGTTATTTTTAGAGTAGTATTAATTAACAAAAATATTGCAATAATTGAACTAATGAATATTTATTGCACAAGTATAGTTAACAATATGATAAAGATTCCTTTTAAACGCTAAATGAATGTTTTTATGAGAAAACAGCTTCTATTTTTTGGTCTTTTTTTGTCTTTACTATCGTGTCAAACGCAAGATGTAGATATGACAATTGATGTGGATTTAACCTCAAAAGGAAACAAAGTTCCATCTTCTTTATATGGAATATTCTTTGAAGAGATTAACCATGCAGGCGATGGTGGATTGTATGGTGAATTGTTGATGAATCGGAGTTTTGAGGAACGCGTGTTGCCTGACAAAAATTACACAGTGGATAATGGGGATCTACTTCCTCCTGAGGTAATCAATCATTTGGAGGGTCATCCTACTCGTGGACGCTTTAAATGGGGCAATGATCCTTACCCTGGCTGGTCTTTATTAAAAAAAGGAGAGGCTGAAGCCAGTATGGAACTAACAACCAATTCTCCCAATTATTTAACTGCCCCGACGTCTATGCTTGTCAAAGTGAAAAATCCTTTAGATGGAGTCTCTTTAGTAAATAGTGGGTATTGGGGAATTCATTTGAAAAAGGATGAGCGTTATGCTCTCAGAATGATTGCGCGTACTGCTAATACTTATAAAGGGAATTTGGTGGTTCGACTTATTGGCGCAAATGGAAAAGAGTTAGCGAAAGAAACCATAACGACTAACAATGATGGCAAATGGAATGAATACAAATTGTTTTTAACAGCTAATGATACAACAACCGTCGGGAAATTTTGTATAGACTTTCCTCGAGAAGGAAATTTTTCGTTTGACTATGTTTCTTTGTTTCCGGAAAAAACATTTAAGGGGCGAAAAAATGGTATGCGATCAGATGTGGCTGAGATGCTTCAAGGCTTAAATCCTGCATTTATTCGTTGGCCAGGAGGATGTGTTGTTGAAGGTATAACGCTAAATAATCGTATTGAATGGAAGCAAACGATTGGAGATCCTGCTGCACGTCCTGGAGAATATGATACCTGGGGGTACCGCAGCACTGGAGGTTTTGGGTATAAAGAATTTCTGGATTTTTGTGAAGATACAGGTGCCAAGGGTATGTTTGTTTGTAACGTTGGGATTGCTTGTCAAGCGCGCACCGGAGAGGCTTGTTCTGATAAAGAGGCAGAATTATTTATACAAGATGCTCTTGATGCTATTGAGTATGCCATAGGAGATGTTTCTACGACCTGGGGAGCGGTGCGTGCAAAGGCCGGGCATCCAGCGCCCTATCCTCTCAGCTATGTTGAGATTGGGAATGAAAACTTCGGCCCGGTATACGATAAGCGGTTTGATATGTTTTACTCTGCTATTAAGGCAAAATACCCACAATTGAAGTTAATCTCTAATCATGGTTTAGGTGATGGTGTTAAGTCTGTAGTTAAGACTGACCTTATTGATCCACATTGGTATGTAGCACCTGAGTATTTCTTTAAAAATGCAACCATCTTTGATAATATAGAGCGTGGAAATTATCAAATATATGTAGGTGAATATGCTTGTAATCAGGGAGTTGGTGGTGGTAATATGTTGGCCGCTTTGAGCGAGGCCGCTTTTATAACAGGAATGGAACGTAATAGTGATTTAGTGACGATGGCCTCCTATGCACCACTATTGGAAAATGTGAACGATCGTGGATGGCCAACAAACTTGATTTGGATGAATAATCATCAAGTGATGGGACGTTCTTCCTATTATGTACAAAAGATGTTTGCAGACAATATGCCATCTTATAATCTTAATACAACAGCGGAAATAAATCTTACTGAAAAAGAACCATTTATCAGTCAGGAAGGGTATGTAGGGTTTGGAACCTGGAGTACACAAACGATGTTTAGGGACCTGAAGGTTACCGATAGCAAAGGAGAAGTAATTGTAGCTGACATGAATGATGCTTCTCAATGGATTGTTGGCAAAGGTGAATGGGAAAGCACTGATGGTGCATACACTCAGTTAAGTAATGAGAACAGGACGACTTTGATTTGGAATAAAGCAAAAATTGGGGCAGGTTCTACTATTGAGTTTCAAGCTCAAAAACTGGGTGGTTCTGAAGGGTTTTTGGTTTATTTTGGTCTTGAGAATACAGACCTAGGTAAAGGATATATGCTAAACGTAGGTGGATGGGGAAATTCAGTTTCAGCCATTGAAACAATTCATGATAATTCTTCTACCACTATATCAGAGAAGGTTGCTGATAAAATAAATGAAAATCAGTGGTATAATATTAAGATTGTAGTATCAGAGTTTGGTGCTGAATATTTTGTAGATGGAGATTTGATTCTTACACATGAAAGTGAACCTTTGAATCGTAAATTCCATGTGGCAGGATATGATGAGGATACAAATGAGATTATTATTAAAGTGGTTAATGCTACAGACAAATCAAGCTTTACTCAAATCAATATTAATGGGGCAGAGGTTGAAAAGGAGGGAGCCGTTATCACATTGAGCGCAAAGTCTAAAGAAGACGAAAATTCGCTTGAGGATCCTTATAAAATAATGCCAGTTGAGATTCAATACAATAAGTTTGCGTCTTCATTTGTCTATGAGTTTAAGCCAAATTCTTTAACAATTCTTAGGCTAAAAAGAAAATAGAGGCATTCATATTTTGGTGTAATAGAGTCACCTTTTTTGTTAATGTTGTGCCACAAAAACAGCTAATACCCTACCATATTAATCAATCTGAGCTTTTTATGGCTTCGTTTTTTTCATTGACTTTATGGTTAATGCAATTTTATGTGAATTAAAAATAATAGGTGTTTAACAGTTTAATCTACAGATCAGTATGAAAACCAATATAATATTTGGTGTTTTTGGATTACTCTTTTTTTTAGCTGCGATATTCGGTTGCTCAAAATCAGAGTCAGTATCCGAAGCCGGTCATATTTATGACCCGTCAAAGGCGATTGAAATTTATTCTTTCTCACCTGATTCAGGTGGGATGCGTGATAAATGTATTGTAAAAGGAAGGAATTTTGGTTCAGACCCAATTCGCATTCAGGTTTTATTCAATGGGAATAGGAAAGCAAGAGTTATTTCTGCTAACGGCGAAATGATATACTGCATGGTACCTAAACAACCAGATGGATACAATGAAGTAGCGGTCGTGGTTGATGAAGATACTTGTGTGTTTGAAGATAAAAAATTTAAGTATTCAGTGAAAGAATTGGTATCTACGATTGCTGGTAAAGATGAGGAAGGGGGGTACGTGGATGGCTCTTTAGGTGAATCAAGATTTGCCTGGACTTGTGGAATCGGGTATTTAACCGGAAATAATTTGATGATTTGCGAGCGTTTCGATTGGAGAATTCGAATGGTAGCAATGGATGACAATAAAGTGATTACACTTGTGAATGGTTTTAGTACCGGAAGCCCAGCTGTTACAAAGGATAAAAAAACAGCCTTTTGTATTGGTTATGATGCACCTCACATTGTTTATCGCTTTGATCAATCACGTTTATGGATTCCCAAAAGAGTGACTTCAGAAATTCCCGGTTTTTTTGGCAGAATTCAATCAGCATGTTTAGGCCCCAATGAAGAGTGGCTCTATTTCCGTGATAGTGAAGCCAAATTTGGTAGAATGAATATTTCCGATCCGGGATTAGTGGAAATACTAAATACTGATTGCGGTTCCACTGTAAATGGCACTGATAATCATTTGCTTTATCATCCTTTATATAATTGCTTCTTTATGTCAATCGAGTTTGGGCATGGTATCTATAAAATTAGCCTGGATGGAAAAACGGTGGAAGAATTTGCTGGATTTAATGGTGTAGGAAATCAGGATGGAAACCTAGACGAGGCTGTGTTAACTTCTCCAATGGGTATGAAGGTTGATCGGGAAGGTAATATCTACTTTGCTCAAGTTCAAAATCATGTGGTTAGAAAAATTTCTTATCCAGAGGGTTTAGTGACGACTATTGCAGGATCAGCTGGTCAAGCTGGAGGTCAGGATGGTAATCCTTATGTTGCACGATTCAGAGGGCCATGGGATATTGCTATTGATGAAGAAGATAATTTTTACATCACACAGTTCTGGGGAGTTAGTGTTCGCAAATTAGCTATTGAATAGATAAAATAAACAATTATGAAGAGAGTTTTAATATTAGTCATATATTGCATTATCCTGTCTGTGAGTTCTTTATATGCCCAGGAGTCTGATTATATGATAGCGGGGACGGTAATGGATGAAAATGGGGAGACGCTAGTTGGTGTTTCCGTAGTTACTAAAGGGAATGAGCTTGTTGGTACAATCACCGATATTGATGGAAAGTTTAGATTGCGAAAATTAGCAAATAATTCCGTTGTTGTTTTTTCTTTCGTAGGATTTGAATCTTATGAGTATAAAGTTGATGGCTCAAAAGAAAAGATAATCGTTGTTTTGAAAGAAGAAATAGGCTTATTTGATGAAGTGGTTGTTGTAGGACATTCCTCTCAACGTAAGGTTTCTGTAGTAGGAGCGATAAGTTCTTTGGATCCAGCTAGTTTGAGTGTGCCGGCTACCTCTGTTACGAATATGCTTGGGGGACGTGTTCCGGGTATTATTGCTGTTACTCGTAGTGGGGAACCCGGAAAAGATTTTTCTGAGTTTTGGATTCGCGGGATTAGTACGTTTGGAGCTAACCAAAGTGCTTTGGTTTTAATTGACGGTGTACAAGGTAACTTAAATGATTTGGATCCCGCTGATATAGAGAGCTTTTCAGTGCTTAAAGATGCCTCATCGACTGCAGTTTATGGGGTGCGTGGTGCCAATGGCGTGGTGGTTGTTACAACAAATCGCGGCAAGGCTGGTAAGTTGACTATTAATCATAAGTCAAGCGCTACCGTTTCTTTCTCTGCTCGTACGCCTGAATATGTGGATGCAGCTACTTATGCTGCCTTAGCCAATGAGGCACGGGTATCACGAGGGTTTTCACCCAGATACACCGATGTAGAATTAGACTTATTTGAATCAGGACTTGATCCGGATCTCTATCCCAATGTAAATTGGCGAGATGAGATTTTAAAAGATTATACTTTTAATCAACAGCATTATTTGAGTGCTTCTGGTGGGAGTAGCTCAGCACGTTATTTTCTTAGCTTAGGTATTTTGGATAAGGACGCTATTTTTAAACAAGATAAATCGGCTAGTAAGTATGATACCAATGTGAATTATAAAAAATACTCTTTCCGAGCTAATATTGATGCTAATTTAACTGAGAAAACCATTCTTTCATTGGGGATTGATCAGATAATTATAGATCAAAATATGCCTGGGTTTGGAGATATTGATAATAATGATGCATTGTGGACGGCGCAGGCCAACCTAACTCCAGTTACACTTCCTGTAAGATATTCGGATGGTAAACTTCCTGCTTTTGGATTGAATGGGAATCAGGTTTCACCCTATGTTCAGTTGAATAGTACGGGATATAAGGAGCGCAACCGCAGCACTTCTAATTTGAATTTAAATCTTCATCAAGATTTAGATATGATAGTTAAAGGTTTGACGGCCAATATACTTTTTTCTTATGCCGGGAACAGTTACCATAATATTTATAGAAACAAAATGCCTGATCTATATTATGCGAGTAATCGTTCTTTTATAGATGGTTCATTGGTAACACAAATTACCGTCCCTAAATCGGATGTTACATATAACAGAACGACAGGAGTAGATAAAAGATATTATTTTGAGACAAAAGCGGAGTATTCCGGAATTTTTGGTGATCATCGAGTTTCTGCTTTGACTCATTATTATATGGAAAACTACAAGACTTCCTCTGCTAATGATGCTATTGCTTCTATTCCGTTGAGATATCAAGCACTCTCAGCTCGAGCTACTTATTCCTATAAAGATACTTATTTAATAGAGGCAAATGCAGGATATACAGGTTCTGAAAACTTTAGACCAGGCGATCAGTTTGGTTTTTTCCCAGCCATTGCATTAGGATGGGTTCCCACTCAGTATAAGTGGACAAAAGATAATTTGTTCTTCATTGAGTATTTAAAAATACGTGGTTCTATAGGAAAAGTTGGAAACGACCGGATTGCCAATAATCGTAGATTTCCTTATTTAACAACGATGGAAGACATGGGAAGTGCATGGGGAGATGGAATAGGTGAAGCTCAGATTGGTGCAGATAACTTGGAGTGGGAATCTTCAAAAAAGTATGATGTGGGTCTGGATATAAAGACTATAGGTGGAAAAGTTGAGCTGACGGCAGATATTTTCAAAGATGTTCGGACGGGTATTTTCCAAGAACGTGCGTCTATTCCCGAAGAGGGAGGTTTAAGCTCTTTGCCTTTTGCTAATGTGGGCTCAATGGAAAGCGCTGGTTTTGACGGGAATATTAGTTATAATCACAAATTTAGTAAAGATTTATTTGTTACGGTTCGTGGTAACACTACTATTACCCGCAATGAGGTTACCAATTGGGAACAATCCACGATTCGCTACCCTTATCAATCTTTTTCCGGAGTCCCTTATGGTGTGTTACGGGGTTTGATAGCTATGGGGTTGTTTACAGACGAAGATGATGTGGAGAGTAGTCCAAGACAAACTTTTGAGAAAGAAGTTCTTCCGGGCGATATTAAATACAAGGATGTAAATGGTGATGGCAAGATTGATGATGATGACGTAGTTCCTTTATCTTATTCTAATATTCCACAAGTTCAATATGGATTTGCAGCAGAATTGCGTTATAAGAATTGGATGGTCAGTGCATTCTTTGAAGGTGTAGGAAAAGTTAATTTTTTCTATGGTGGAATTGGGTATTATCCATTTGTTGGAGGAGAAACCGGTAATGTCTTAACAATGGTCGCAGATCAGACAAATAGGTGGACTAGTGCAGAAATTTCAGGAACCCCCGACACTGAAAATCCGAATGCTCGTTTTCCTCGTTTGTCATATGGAAATAACAACAATAACAATCGTAATTCTACTTTCTGGTTAGCTGATGCTAGTTATCTGAGACTAAAAAATGTGGAGCTTTCTTATCGATGGAGCAACGCCTGGTTGAAGAATCGGATCGGTATGGAAAGTGCTACTTTTAGTCTTATTGGAGATAATCTGGCTTGTTGGGATAAAGTCAAAATTTGGGATCCAGGACAAGCTTCCTCAAATGGATCGGTGTATCCCCTACAAAGAGCATTTACGTTTCAATTGAATGTAAAATTTTAACTGAAAAATTATGAAAAAGATTACGAAAAATAAGATATTGACAGGGCTGATTGTATTGATAGGTTGTTTATATCTGGTGTCATGCAGCTACCTTGATGTGAGTGAATATATTGATGATATGACAAGTGCGGACTCAGTTTTTGTTCGTAAGGCGTTATTAGATAAGTATATAAAGGGGGCAGCCTCTTATTTGCCTAATGAGAGTAAGCTATATACCGTTACCAGTGATCCTTATCAGATATCTAGTGATGAAAACTTTGTGCCTTGGGATGATGGCAGACATGCCGGCACTCGATTTTTGCAGAATGAGCTGAATACCTTCACGTATGATTTTGCCAATTGGGGCGAATATTATAAAGGTATTAGAAAGGCTAATATTGTGATTGCTCGTATACATGAGTGTTTGGATATTTCGGAAGTAGACAGGCGTGATTATGCAGGGAAGGCTTATTTTCTTAGAGCTTATTATTATTACCTTTTATTGCGTCAGTATGGTCCTATTCCGATTGTGCCAGACGTTGCTTTCGATTCAGATGAGACGATTGGGAATATGGCAATAGCCAGGAGCACTTACGATGAGTGTTGCGATTATATCTGTTCAAATATGCAGACTGCATCTGAAATGTTGGTGTCGAAACGTTCGGCCAGTTCTGAGATATATCAACCTTCTAAAGGAGCAGCATTGGCAGTTATATCACGTGTGAGATTGGAACAGGCCAGTCCTTGGTTTAATGGAAATCAAGCTTATAGTGATTGGAAAACAGAAGATAGTCAGTTTTTTATATCTCAAGAATACGACAATTCGAAGTGGGGTCAGGCTGCTTTAGCGGCAAAGAATGTCATAGATATGGGGATTTATGCGCTGCATACCATTCAAAGGAATTCAAATACGCCACCGCTTCCTGGTAATGTTTCTGCTCTTGCATTTCCTGATGGGGCAGGCAATATCGATCCATTGCGATCGTATAGTGAGCTTTTTAATGGAGAAACATCTATCTATAGTAATACAGAAGTTATTTATGCCTGCGATGCATGGAGGGGATATGGTGAATCAGTAAACTGGCTTGTTATGCCTCAACAAATGGGGGGTGCTAATGGATTAAGTTTGAGTCAAAGCTTAATTGATGATTACTATATGGTTGACGGTCGTGATATTACAAATTCGAGTGTGGAGTATCCTTATCCTTCACAATCGGAGGAGTATCAGCCTATTGGGACAACGACAGATGCGCTTTTAAATTTTTCAGGTTATGAAATCAGACCTCAAACCGCGAAGATGTATATTAATCGAGAGGCACGTTTTTATGCAACAATAGGTTATTGCCATAGTTTATGGCCAGGGACTTCATATTTAGGAAACGAACAGGGGTATAGAAATATAGAGGCAACTTATTATAAAGATGGAAATTGTGTGCCGACTGCTAATTTTCCCGATGATCGTTGTTGGTCTGGTTATACGCTTAAAAAATACACGAACCCAGAAGATAACTTAAAAGGGGTAAACCGGGAAAAAGCTCATCCGATTATTCGTTATGCTGAAATTTTGTTAAACTATGTAGAGGCTTTGAATGAATTGGAAGGAGTTTATACGGATATGGAAAGTGGTTTGACCATCTCCAGAGACGCTAAAGAAATATGTAAGTATTTTAATCAGATCCGTTATCGTGCCGGATTACCTGGGATTAAAGAGTCTGATGCAGCTGATGTAGCTGAAATGAGGGAACTGATTAAGAGAGAACGGAAAATAGAATTAGCCTGTGAGCACTTACGTTTTTTTGATTTACGAAGATGGGGAGATGCATCGGAAGAATTGAATAAACCATTTATGGGAATGAATGTTGAAGCCAAAACCAACCAGCGTCAGTTGTTTTACACAAGAACGCCGGTCAACCAGAAATATGCCAGGCGGTCATTTATTTTTAAAATGAATTTTTTCCCTATTCATCGTGCTACTTTAGATAAAAACCCAAAGTTGATTCAAAATCCAGGTTGGTAATCTTTAAAATTAAGAAAAATGAGAAATAGATTTATTATATTATTATGTATTGCCTTGTCTTTATTGACAGTAGGATGTGTTGAGGATCCACTGGATAGTGAGCAGTATAAAAAACTGGTTTATTTGGTGGGGGCAGTTGATGAACTTCAAACAAAAGATATTTACTATACTTCGGAGGAAGAACAAGATACTTATATTGCTGTAGCTGTCGGAGGCAGTCTTCCTACGACCTCTGATGTGACTGTTTCCTTAGCCGAATGGGATGAGGCTATTGAGAAATACAACAAAAAATATATTGCATCTGGGAAACCAAAGTATCATAAATTGCTTCCTGAGTTTTATTCAGTACCTAATATGGACTGCATTATTAGTGCAGGAGAGACTTATGCACGGATTCCGATTAAGATTCGTGCTCATGAGTTGGACCCAGATTCATTATATATGCTTTCTTTTAAGATTGAGTCTTCTTCTAATGAGATTTCTGACCCGGATCAGGTTTTGTTATTTTCTTTCCAAATGAAGAATCGCTTTTCCGGTACTTATAAATTATCAATAAAAAAAACGGAATGGTTTAATGGAGGTGTTGTTGGTACGCCTTCATTGATCACTTCTATTCGCCAACTAAAAGCAATTGATGAGAATACGATTCGATATTTTAATCTGGCTGATTCTGAAGATTTGAGTAAAATAGCCGAATCCTGTTTGAAAATTTCAGTTAATTCAATTGATAACACGTTAACGATTGAAGGTTGGGATCAGCTTGTCATTAGTCAAGGTGGCGGGAAATATGATCCGATTAAACAAACTTTTGATATTTGGTACGTTTACAGTTTTGATGGAAAAGACTACAAGGTTGAAGGAACATTGACAAATATAGAAATGATTAAAGAGTAATTTGTTTTTTATGAAGCCGTTTTAAGAGTATTGGTTTGTCTCTTAAAGCGGCTTTTCTTATTATAAACGTTTTTTCAGGCAAGCATAGATTGTTGAAAATAGTGTAAAATACCGGCTGTTACTCCTACCTGTTTTATGCTTTTTTTATGAATTAGTTTTAAACATTTAAAGTCAAATTATGAACAAAAATTATTTAATTAAGTTTTTGTTTGTTGGTGTTTTATTTGTTGGTTTTTCGAATCTGGCACAGGGTCAAACGTTAGAATCAGATTCAATCGCACTCGTTGCTTTGTATGATCAATGTGGGGGTGAAAATTGGGGCGATGGATTTAGTAATTGGAAAACAGAAAAGGTAGAAAATTGGGAAAATGTAACAACATCTGTTTTTGATGCTGAAGATGGGTCGGGTGCGATTCGTCGTGTTACGCATATATCTTTCAAAGACTTAAATCTTAGCGGCACTTTGCCAAATGAACTTGGGGGGTTAACCGAAATGTCAGGTAAAATTGAACTTAATGATCAGCCTGGTTTAACTGGTCAATTGCCTTCTTTTCTTTGGAATTGGACTAAAGTTGAACGTTTTCAAGTTAAAAATAGTGGGTTTACTTCGATGGATGCAAGTGGGTTAGAGAAAATGGTGAATTTGTATGAGTTTAATACGGAAGGCACCAAATTTTGTGGCTCTATTCCAGGCGTTCTATTTGAATTACCTGCGATGAAGCAGCTCTATCTGCATGAATCAGCTTTTACTGGTACGATACCCCCAGAAGCCGCTACCGCTGTAAATTTGATACGTTTATATTTGACAAATAATAAACTTACAGGACCACTTCCATTCATTAGTTTTAGTGTTCCTGGTGATGTTAAAGTTAAGCTTACAGGCAATTTTTTTGGATTTAGTGATGTGCAACCGTATGAAGATAATCGATCTTCTTACGCTGACTTTGCTAATGATTTTCAATTTGCACAAGAAAAAGTTGATATTTATGTTTCTGCAGGTGAAACCGCTAATTTTGAGATAAGTGTTGATGGCAGTGATCATGTTTCGTGGTTTAAAGAGAATGAGATTACGCCTATTTCTGAAAACAATGTTTTTGCTATTGATAATGTAGCAGAGGCTAATGAAGGTATTTACACTTGTACAATAACAAAAGATGGTATCTCCCCTTTTTATCTTAAAGCAATTTTTGAACTGATTATTGGTTCGCCAACGGCTATCGGAGACCCGGAAGAAAGTATTTTTTCTGTTTATCCTAATCCGGCAAAAAGTGATTTGTTTGTTAAGGGAGGAAGTAAGTGGGAACGTGCTTTTATTACAGATATTGCGGGTCAGCAAATAGAAGCGAAATATGTTGAAAATTTTGGAACTATGAGAATTGACATTTCACATCTGGAAAGAGGTGGCTATTTTCTAACATTGTATTCCAAGGAACAAGGAAACCAAACGATTAAATTTGTCAAAAATTAGGAGGTTCATTTTAGTCAAATTTTAACTGTAAAGGAAAGGGGATAACTTAATGTTATGCCCTTTCCTTTTTTAGATTTATTAGGTTGTTTTTCCCATATTCCAAATGTAATATTGGTCTTTCCGAATTATCATTGGTTCTTTCAGGCGGAACCCTTGCAGATATTTCGTCTCGTTTTTGCCAGATATGAATGAATTCAGGCTTAATAGAGATGATCGTTTTATTTATTTTTAATTTTTTAGGATTGTTTTCCAATTATCTGTTTTTTATGCCAGTCGGTGGTTAATTTAAATAGGTTCATAAAACCGTTATTTGTTTTGGTATTCATGCATAATACCATAGAATTTAGAATAGCTTTGTATGTTGTTGATTATAAGGCTTTTACCCAAGCTAAAAACTATTGCTTATTTCATTGATTTTCAATTAATTAAATGTTTTGTTATGTGCTAGTATTAAATCCTTATATTTGTCACTGACCTTTTAATCCATAGATGGTATAATAGGAATAAGTGAATTTTTGTAAAATGCTGATTGTTAATATTTTGCAAGATGCGGGTCGAAGTTTATTTGTTTTGGGTTCAAGCAATTAATTGTCGTGTTATTTTCTGAGTAATTTTGTTTAAAAGTTTTTCAAGAATCTCCCTTAAGTTTATCTTTGCGCATATTAGTACAACTGTAAGTAATATGATGAATAAGATTAAGATTCAGCTTCTCTTCATTTATGTTGTTATTACAATGGTGTTTGTGTCCACACTTCAGGCACAAGGATTGCGATTTTATGGAAACTTAGAACATATAGAACGACGCACTTCTTATCTTGTTTTCAATGAAAAGTCTGCACCTGTTTTTACCAAATATATTGATATAAGTTTTGAATTGAAGGTTTATAACTGCGACACTTTTGGTTATTTGTTTCATATTGTAGATTCTCAGGATGATATTGTATATAGTTTTACCTATACTTATTTAGACAATTGGTCTAGTGCCTTCAAATTCAATACTGAGGGTAAGATCAATCACATTTCAATGAATTTTCTTAAAGACTCTATTCGATCGAAATGGATTCCAGTTCGTTTACATATTGACTTATCTACAGGGCAAAGCACTTTGGCTATTGCAGGTAAAACAAAGCATAGCATTAGTAAATTAAAACAATCAGGAACGTTTAAACCTATGCTTACTTTTGGACGATGGAAGAATTTTGTTGATCTACCCTCGTTTGCTATCCGCCATTTAAATGTTTCAGGGGACAAGAAATCATTCCATTTTCTACTAAACGAAAGCAGTGGAGAAATGGTACATGATGCAAAAAGCAAGGTTCAGGGACAAGTGATTAATCCTTATTGGTTAATTAATGACTCCTACCACTGGGCCAAGGCCTTTACCATTAATTCAGGGAAAACCCTTGGCTCCAATTTTAATGAAGTGCAACAAACGATTTTATTATTTAATCAGGATTCACTTTATACCTACCGGGTTGATCAGAATCAATTAGAGAGAAAAGATTATGCTAATACAATGCCTGTTAAAATGCTATTGGGGACCAATTTTATAGACGAAACCGCCAATAAGATTTATGCATACGAAATAAATAGCCTTCCTTATGGAAATACTACCATCGCGGCATTAGATGTACCAACGTTAACATGGCAAGCTATTGGAAAGGCATCCACACCTGTTCAATTGCATCATCACAATGGTTTTTTAGATAAAAGAAGAGGACGATACCTTGTATTTGGTGGTTTTGGAAGCAGACTTTATAGCAATAATTTCTTATTCTATAACTCGGAGTTTGATCGTTGGGATACGTTGCAATTTAAAGGTGACAGCATTTCTCCTCGTTTTTATTCGTCGATGACCCCTTCCAGGCAAGGAGATTACCTGTATATTTATGGTGGGGTTGGGAATGAAACGGGAGACCAAAGTATGGGGCACAATTACTACCACGACCTCTATCGAATAGACTTAACGCAACAAACGATAACAAAATGTTGGGATAACCAATTGAACGAGAAGTTGGTTCCGGCGCAACGAATGGTTCTGTCGGCAGATGAAAAGTATTTGTACGTGCTGCGTTATGCCGAGTATGAGACCGCCTCTCATTTGCAGCTTTATCGTATATCAGTCGCAAATGGAGAACTTGAGAAATTAGGAGATTCTATTCCTTTCGTCTCAGAGTCTATAGCTTCGACTATCGCTCTCTATTATAACCCGGTACTTCAGGAGTTTTATTGTATTATTCAAGAGTACGAAGATCGAACCCAGAGTGTAAAAGCGATAATTTATACCCTCTCAGCACCACCGGTAGGCCAATCGGAAATGGAATTGTACTCAACTTCGTCAATCGTAAATGTAGGAAGTCTTTTTTTAATTCTTTTTGTTGCTGGCATTTTAGGTTTAATTGTGTTTCTACTGGTCTTCTTCTATATGCGAAGTAATCGAAGACGAGGGAAAATGGCATCTAATGAAGAGCCAGTGCTTGTCTCTACCCATTCAGGGCCAATTTCTATACCTACTCCGACATCAGAGTCAGCTTTAAAATCAGTTCCTGAGCAATTGGAGAGAAAGTTGGCTCCTCAGAAAGAATTTAATAAAATATATTTGTATGGCGTATTTACCGTATACGGAAAATCGGGGAGAGACATCACTCACTTATTTAGCAATAAGCCGAAGCATGTCTTTCTGTATATTTTGTTAAATAGTACCCAGGAAGGTGTTAGCTCGAAGCAGCTTAACAATATTTTTTGGCCTGAAAAGACGGAAAAAAAAGTGAAGAATCTTAAAGGTGTTACGATAAGTAATCTTCGAAAAATATTATTAGAGATAGAGGGGATAAAGCTCGTTTACGAAAGAGGGTTTTATAAAATAGTAATTAGTGAACCTTGCTATTGTGATTATTTCTTTTTGCAGGCGCATTTGACGGAATATCCACAATCATTAGATGGACTGCTTCCTATATGGGAAAGAGGTCAATTATTGGAGAATAGCCGGCAGGTGTTTTTTGATAATTACAAACAGTATTCTGAAGATATCATCTTTTCAAATCTTCCACAAGAGCTATCGAAACATTATCAGAAAAACGAATTTAAATACGTATTACGTATTTGTGCTGTTCTATTAAAAAGAGATCAACTATATGAACCGGCATTAGCCTACAGCATTTATTCTTATAAACGCCTTAATGAGTTTGAAAAACTCTATAAAACATACGCTATATTCGTTAGTGAATATCGCAATACAATGGGACAAGATTATCCCAAGAGTTTAGAGGACTTGATTGAAGAAGGAAAATAGAAACACGGTTCGGTTAAATCTTTTGTTGTTGCTTTAGAGACTTTGGGATCTGTTCTAAAGTTGTAGGTCCTTGATTGATTACCTGAAATTATTGAAGATGTTAGCTCATCTTGATTTGGGTAATATTGGAATACGAACTGGCTGCTTGGTCTTTTCCCGGCTAACTGTTATCCAATTTTCTCCGTCTATTCAGATAGAAATATTTTCAGGTTTTAACTGTATTGCATCAATATAAGCAAGTCCGGTATAACAACTAAAAACAAATAAATTACGTACATAATTTAACCGCGGTATAGATAGTCGTTTTTCTTCAATACTTCGAAGTTCTTCTGCACTGAGGAAAGCCCTGGTTGTTTTGTGAAATTTTAATTTATAGTAAGTAAAAGGATTCTTTTCTAGCCATTCCATACGTGCTCCCATATTAACAATTTTCCTAAAACGCTCAAGATGCTTCATTACTCCGTTGTTTCCAATAGGTTTATGATGATCTAATGGCTTATATGTGCGTAAGAAATGCTCAAAATCGGTAATAAATTGCAGAGTCAAATCAGCTAAAGGATAATCACTTAATTTATATCTTTTATTGAGATATAATTTCAAGTATTTCTCGGTAGTATAATAATTTTTTAATGTACCTGAAGCTAATATTTCTTGCATATTTTTATTGGGATAATCGACTAGTTTGAGGAGAGTAGGACTTTCGTTATTACTAATAAACTCTTGGAGAACTAAATATACGATTTAATTTAGGTCGCGGAATAGTTCTCATTTTTTACGATATATATCAATTTGATTTAAATCGCAAAAAACACAAAAGCCTGTAAATCATACGATTTACAGGCTTTTGTGTTTTTTTGAATCACGTTTTGTCGGGATGAGAAGATTCGAACTTCCGACCCCTCGCCCCCCAGACGAGTACTCTAACCGGACTGAGCTACATCCCGAATTGTGATATCGTTCGAAAACGACGATGCAAAGATAATGATAATATTAATTCAAGCAACGGTGCCATTTAAAAATGCAGAAAAAAGAGTGTCGTCGGGCGTCTGGTGTTTGGTAACATTTTTTTATTCAGACAGATGTCATTAATTATTTTTTTCGTTTCAACCGTCATTAATTCCATTTCAAAGATAATATTTCGTTACTTGGGAAGAGTAATAAGTGGTAACGTAAGATATGAGTCATAAAAAACCATTATTTTTGTGACCGAAATAAGTATTTTTAAACCAATCGATTCGCATTTTATTAATAAATGAGCAATACGCCATTGATACCCGATGATATAACACTCGCAGCTGGACTGAAACGAGGAGAGGAGGTCGCATTCCGATATCTGTTTGACAAATATTATCATCGTCTGGTCGTTTTTGCCAACCGATTGCTTAGCGACTCTGATTTATCGAGGAGTATTGTTCAGGATGTGTTTGTGATGCTTTATGATAAAAAGGCAGAAATAACCATTCATACCAGTTTAAATGCCATGATGCATCAGATGGTACGCAATCGTTGTTTAAATTATATCAAACGTGATAAGATGAAGCGCGAGCATCATCAACAAATATTTTTACAAAGCAACGAGAGCGAATTGCCTGTTCAATCGTTGGAATATGAAGAACTGGAAACAGCCATTAACGAGGTGATTGAGGATTTGCCGGTACAGTGTCAACGTATTTTTAAATTAAGTCGTTTTAAAGGACAAACCAATCAGGAAATAGCCGACGCGCTCAGTCTATCCAAACGGACGGTGGAGACGCAAATAAGCAATGCGCTTAAGCGGTTGAGGGTTGAACTTCGACAACGCGATCTTTTGCCTCCTTTACTATCACTACTCTGCCTTTTTTTATTTTTTTAGTATCCAAATAAGAAAAACATTTCTTAGAATCAATACGTGCATTAATCTTTTGAATTGTCATATATTCAGATTTAAGAGAAGAAGTTTTATATTGGAAAAATTAGTACTATGGAATTTTTACTTCAACTAATTGCCGAAATGTTCGGGACAGAGCCCGGTGTTGAATCTGAAACTGCAATCACAACAATGGTTGAAACAGCGCAGGATGAAGAATTGCAGCAGTCACTTGATCAAAAGGAAGAGATAGAGCCGGCCCCTAGTTTTTTTGGTGTTATGCAGTTTCATTAATAGCCAATTGGTAGTACGAAGTATTTATTGATTAAAAAAAATGAAAGCAGAGCAACCATATAATGAAACGCTGATTGTCCGCTATTTGTGCGGAGAAGCAGATGAGGCTGAAGTCGGGCAGGTTAAGTCACTTCTCGTTTCGGACAGCCATTTCAGAGACTTTTTTGAACAAACTCGTTTTGTTTGGGAGCAATCAGCACGACCCAATTATAATATTAATCACGACTGGGAAGTTATCCGCCGCCGTATTGGCTTTGAAACGCCAACTGTTTCGCTTTGGCATTATTTTACCCGTATCGCGGCTGTTCTTGCCGTAGTTTTGTCTGTATCCGCTGGGCTATGGGTTTATTGGAATGTGCCGGGGTATGGCCGTTGGGTCGTATTTGAAACAGGAGCTCTCTCTGATTCTTTAGTATTGCCGGATGCCAGCGTTGTTTTCCTTAATCGTAATTCGTCCTTAAAATATCCTTCTGTTTTTAGTGATGAACAAAGACGAGTAGCCCTTGAAGGTGAAGGCTTTTTTGAAGTTACTCCGGATAAAAGGCGTCCGTTTAAGATTAAAGCAGGCGATGTAGATGTCAGGGTGGTTGGTACAGCTTTTAATCTTGATGCCACGAGAGCCGATGGGGTTGTTGAACTTAATGTTACGCATGGTACGGTTTTGATTAAGAATCGAGAGAACGAGATATTGGTCAATAAAGGGGAGTGGGCTTTGGCCAGTCGCGAAGTGGTTGGTAAGGGACTTATTACCAATAACAATTTTTTGTCGTGGAAGACCGGGATGTTAGAGTTTAATAATGCCACTTTAAAAGAAATATCATCAGCCTTAAATCATCATTTTGCTGAAATAAAAAAGGTGGAAATCGATACAGAAAGTAATGTTTTGGTAACCACGCGTTTTGATGGGCAAAATTTGGCTGAAATTTTGGATGAGTTATCGGTTCATTTTCAAAAAAAGTTTCTTCTTGATCATGGTACTTTAGTGATATCTGAGTAATTTCGTGGGGTAATCTTTAATAGATGATCCCGCAAGTTTTATATAAATATATGATATGGTGCGGGGCTGCCTTCCTTTGGGGATCAGCCTCGTTTTCGTTATATGCTCAGGATACTACCCCTATTGTTCGCATCGAGCATCGAACAGGATCGTCTGTTGAACTTATTGAGCGGTTGGAACAGGCCTCCGGGTGGGTCATTAGCTACAGCTCCCGATTGTGTGAAAGACCCAATATAACGCTTTCGGCTGAACCCCAAACCCTTTTGAAATATCTGGAAGAAATTTTCAACGATTGTCCTTTCTCTTTTCTTCTGCGGGAAAATCGTATCATTTTACAACCATTACAAGACAGATCCCGCAATTTCACTATAAGTGGATTTGTACGCGACAGTTTATTGGGGGAGTCGTTGCCGGCTGCCAATCTTTTTGATTATAACATTGGAAAGGGGGTCATCAGCAATAATTATGGTTTTTTTAGTATTACACTTCCCAATGGTGCTGTTGATCTTAATGTGTCGTACGTTGGTTACAAACCAGGACGTCGAAAGTTTAATTTACAGCGCGATACTGTCATATTTATTGATTTGGCACCAAATCTTCAGTTACAGGAAGTGCTGGTATACGGAATGGAATCTTCTCAGGATTTGACAGCCCGTGCCTATGGGGGATATGTACTCCCGATGGAGAATATCAGACAGACCCCGGTTTTATTTGGAGAAACCGATTTGGTTAAGAGTATTCAGATGCTGCCCGGAATTCAGGGCGGAAGTGAAGGTTTTAGCGGCCTTTATGTAAGAGGGGGAGGACCCGATCAAAATTTGATTTTGCTGGACGATGTGCCTGTGTATAATGTTGGCCATCTTTTGGGGTTTTATTCGGTTTTTAACACCGATATCATAAAACATGTAACTGTTTATAAAGGGAGCTTCCCGGCACGATACAGTGGCCGGTTGTCGTCGGTCATTGATATAAAAATGATTGATGGAAATAAGGAAAAAATTCGGTCGACTCTAAATGTGGGGCTTCTTTCATCGAGTTTGGCTTTAGATGGCCCCATAAAAAAAGGAAAATCGGCTTTTGCACTTTCGTTCCGGCGTACTTATCTTGATTTGTTTGCCTGGTGGATTCAACGTAATCAGGATGAAACGTCAAACTATTTTTTTTATGATGTAAATGCCAAATATAACTACGATTTTAGTCTGAGAAATAAGCTGTACTTCAGTTTCTATTATGGCCGTGACAAATATTATACGACTTATAACTCGCGCGAGGTTGAATATTTAGATTCTTCTGACAAGTCTATTCGCAGTTCGGTAGAAGATAATAGCAATATTGGATGGGGAAATCTGGTGGGCGCTTTGCGCTGGAATTCTGTTTGGACCAATAAATTGTTTAGCAATTTAACGGTTACCTATTCAGATTATGTCTTTTTTATTGGGCTCGAAAGCAGCAATAAAGTGAATGATACCTGGGAAAGTTATGAACAGCGATACTTAAGTGGGGTAAAGGATTATAGTGCAAAAATCGATTTTGATTACTACCCGGCCCGGGCTCATTTTATTAAATTTGGGGCGGGCTATATCCGTCACATCTTTAATCCCGGAATTGATATTGTAAAGCGTGATATTGACTCGGAGTCGCCTACAGATGCCACGATAGGTGATTTATACTTATATGGCGGGGAGTGGAATTTTTACTTGGAAGACGATTTTACAATCGGGAAGCAGGTTCGTATCAACATGGGCGTTAGTGGTGCTTTATTCAGAAGTGGAGATGAGGTTTACCGAACTTTGGAGCCGCGACTTGCCGTTGCCTATAGCCCGGTGAAGAGATGGACTTTCCGTTCATCGTATACTGAAATGTCCCAGTATATGCACATTGTCAGTTCTTCAAGCATTGCCCTGCCAACCGATTTGTGGTTGCCGGTAACCGATCGTTTGCCGCCAATGACTTCACAGCAGATTTCTTCAGGCATTGATTATAACCCCGGGGAGAAAAGAGTCTATTCGTTATCGTTGGATGGTTATGTGAAAAGACAGAAGAATCTGCTCCATTATAAGGAGAGTACAAGTTTTTTTGATTATAGCACTGAATGGGAGGATAAGCTTACCCTGGGAGACGGTTTGTCTTTTGGTGCTGAGCTTTATCTTCAAAAACTTAAAGGTCGCTGGCAGGGATGGACCTCATATACCATTGCCAAAACCACTAATACTTTTCCCGATTTGAATGATGGCGAAGCATTTCCAACCCGATTTGACCGACGTCATGATTTTAAAATAAATGTTTCCTATAATATCAGGGACAATATTAGGGCTTATGGTCTTTGGCAATATGGCAGTGGAATGCCTGTTACGCTGCCCAACGAGAAGTATTATACGCCGAATCTTCCGTATCAAAATACCCCGTCGGAGCTTCAATTTGCTGAAGATTTTGGTAAATATAATGATTACCGGATGCCTGATTTTCATCGTTTGGATTTGGGTGTTAGTTTTACTAAGAAACGAAGCAGATCTACGCGTATATGGGATGTAGGGGTGGTTAATGCTTATGGGCGTCAGAATCCTTTTATGCTTTATTTTTCAAATGATGATGGCGATGAGGTCACGTCGCAACGAAATTTAAAGCAGCTTAGTATTTTGCCAATTCCGATTCCTTTTGTTAGATATACGCTTAAGTTTTAAGGCGTTTAAATTGTTTATCTTTTTTGTTTTCATTATATTTCATGCTGCACACTTGCAATGTATTGATTCAATTTTGTATTAGCTGAGTTGTGAATTTTTGGCTTTGTTCGTAATTAAGTCGGGAGTTTACAAGCTTTAGTTATTTCATATTTCAATAAACCGCGTTTTAAATTTTATTGCCATGGAAGAACAACAAGAAATTTATGCAATGCCTCGCATTAATGATGATGCGCCTGCATTTACAGCAGAGACAACTCAGGGAACTATTAATTTTCCGTCCGATTATAAAGGAAAATGGGTTATTCTTTTTAGTCACCCTGCTGATTTTACGCCGGTTTGCACCTCTGAATTTATGACTTTTGCCAGTATGCAGGATGAATTCAAGGCGTTAAATACGGAGCTGGTTGGTTTGTCGGTCGATGGGCTTTACAGCCATATTGCCTGGTTGCGTACTATTAATGAAAAGATTGAGTATAAGGGGATGAAAAATGTGGAGGTGACTTTCCCATTAATTGAGGATATTACCATGAACGTGGCCAAGAAATATGGTATGATTATGCCCGGAGAGAGTTCAACCAAGGCTGTTCGTGCTGTATTTGTTATTGATCCGGTTGGAAAAATCAGAACGATTATTTATTATCCGCTTTCTATGGGCCGTAATTTCGACGAGTTGAAACGTGTGGTTATTGCCTTACAGACAGCTGATGCATTTAATATAGCTACGCCTGCCGATTGGAGACCAGGTGATGATGTCATTGTTCCGACGGCCGGTTCATGCGGCACAGCAAAAACACGTATGGAAGGTAAAGAAGGAGAAATGAAATGTTACGATTGGTTCTTCTGCACCAAGCCATTGGCCGAAGAAAAAGTTTATAAAGCCATTAAGAAATAATGGCTCGTCCTAAGCGAAAACGATTGATTCAAAGCCCTCCTACTGTGGAGGGCTTTCGTCCTTTCGGGGTGCCCGTCGGTAATTTGGAGCCCGTAGTGTTGCTTTATGAAGAGTATGAAGCTTTACGGTTGATGGATTATGAAAATATGAAACAGGAAGATGCGGCTAAAGAAATGTCGGTTTCAAGGCCTACTTTTACGAGAGTGTACCGGAAGGCCCGGGTGAGCATTGCGAAAGCTTTGGTAGAAGGGAAAGCCATTTTTATTGATGGCGGAAATTTTCATGCCACCGATTTTTGGTACCGGTGCGAAGATTGTTTTCGGTTAAATATGGGCGAGAAGGCCGTCAAATATTGTTTTTACTGTAGTTCGCCGGCTTTGAAACGGCTCGACCAAAATGAGTAACTATGAATCTTGACCATTGCAAAGAAGCTGGAAACTGCTTGTGTGTGAAATGTGATTTAATTATCCCTCACCAAAAAGGGAAACCCTGTGTCAATGAGTTGTGTCCTAACTGTGGGGGGAAGCTCATGCGCGAGGGTAGTTATCACCATCAGCTTTATCTGTCAAAAATGAAAGCGAATGAAAGTAAAAAAGGCAATCAAAAATAAATTCTGATTGCCTTTTTTCTAGTATTACGACAGTTCTTTATACTGTTTGAATGGATTTTACAATTTCAGTTCCCCTGGTAATGGCTTCTTTGTTAAGAGGCAATAGTTTGTGATGCCGTTCGGGAAGTGATTTTTTTAATCCGGACATTACATTATCCATGCTAACCACGGGTTTAATTTTAAGATAGGCACCCAATACAATCATGTTGAATGTTTTTGAATTATTCATTTTAGATGCTTCTTCGGTGGCATCAATGCGGTAAATGTTGATGTCTTTACGTTGCGGATGCCGGGTAATACCGTTGCCATCATAAAGTAATAAGCCGCCCGGTTTAACACTTTCTTCAAACTTTTCCATGGATTGTTGGTTAAGAATGATTGCAGTATCGTATTTTTTTAAAATTGGAGAGCTGATGCGGCTATCGCTTAGTATGACGGTAACATTGGCTGTTCCGCCTCGCATTTCGGGGCCATATGAAGGCATCCATGATACTTCCATATTTTGCATAACACCTGAATAGGCCAAAATTTTTCCCATTGATAATACGCCTTGACCGCCAAAACCTGCTATAATTATTTCTTCATTCATGTGTCTGTTTTTAATCGGTTCACATGGAACTCGCCATTATAGTCCTGATAAATCCAAATTACGGGTGTCGGTTTTATCGGGAGGCCGGGCTCCTGTTTAAATTTAACTATTTAGTGTCAGCCAGAAAACACCATTTTTTTTCGTACGCTTGTTTTTAAAATGATCATTTGCCGCCGTAAACTTACCTTTTTAAGCTTCGAAAGCTTCAAAAATGGAACTTTCTTATCTGACACCAGAGTTTTTTGGCAAGCACTAATTAGATTGCGTCTTTAAAGCCAAACTCACAACTTTAAGGACTGGCGCTAATTAATGGCTCGTTTTATCACCGTTTCAAAGTAACAAAGGAACCTATTCATCTTTCAGATCGCCTAAAGGATAGAAAGGAAACATATTTTCTTCCATCCATTTGTTGGCTTTTACCGGCGTCATTTTCCACCCTGAGTTACAGGTTGAAACGATTTCGATAAATGAAGTTCCTTTATTTTGTTTTTGATTTTCAAAAGCTTTAATGATTGCTTTTTTTGTTTTACGAACCGCAGCCGCTGTGTGAACGGCCTGGCGGGTCACATAGCAGGTGCCGGGGAGGGTTGCCACAATTTCGGTCATTTTGAGTGGATTGCCATCACGTTCCGGATCGCGACCAAATGGGCAGGTGGCTGTCGGCATGCCTTCTAATGTGGTAGGAGCCATCTGTCCTCCTGTCATACCGTAAATACCATTATTGATAAAAATGATGACGATATTTTCGCCACGATTACAGGAATGAATGGTCTCGGCCGTTCCAATGGCGGCGAGGTCGCCATCACCCTGGTAGGTGAAGACAAATTTGTCGGGACGCAGTCTTTTTATGGCGGTTGCCAGCGCCGGAGCACGTCCGTGAGCAGCTTCCTGCCAATCAATATCGATATAATTATAGAGTAACACTGCACAACCCACCGGTGTTATTCCTATTACATCTGATTGAATGCCCATTTCTTCGATCACTTCGGCTACCAATTTGTTGGCCACCCCATGGCTACAGCCGGGGCAATAGTGCATGGGCGTATCGGTAATCAGGCTGCTCTTTTTATAAACCAGATTCTCCGGTTTGATGATATCTTTGATTTCTATTGACATAACCTTATCCTCCAATGATTTTTTCTTTTAGCGCCTCAGCAACTTCTTCGGGTGAGTGAACAACGCCTCCCAGACGGCCGTAGTGTTCAACTTTTACTTTTCCTTCCACCGAAAGACGAACATCTTCGACCATTTGTCCGGCGCTCATCTCTACTGCTAACATCCCTTTAACCTGCGAAGCCAATGCCTTAATAGGTTTTGTCGGGAACGGGAAGAGCGTGATGGGACGTAACAGACCTACCTTGATGCCTTCGCTGCGCATCGTTTCAACGGCTTTTTCGCAGATGCGGGCACTGGAGCCATAGGCTACAAAGAGGTATTCAGCATCTTTACACTGTATTTCTTCGTAACGGACTTCTTCTTCTTCTATTTTTTTGTATTTGGCCTGAAGTTTATAATTGAAACGTTCAAAGGCCTGATTGTCCAGTTCAACTGATGTTATAATATTGCGATCGCGTGATGCCGGTTTTCCGGTGGTGGCCCACGGGTGCATTTTTGCTATTTCTTCGTTGGTCCAACGTTTTTTGAAGGGCTTCATCTGCACTTTTTCCATCATTTGGCCAATCATTCCGTCGCTCAGAATCATGGCCGGGTTGCGATATTTAAATGCCAAATCGAATGCCAGTTCAACAAAGTCGGCCATCTCCTGAACCGAAGCAGGCGCCAGTACAATTAATTTGTAATCGCCATGTCCTCCGCCTTTAACGGCCTGAAAATAGTCGGATTGAGCAGGTTGTATAGTACCTAGTCCTGGCCCTCCTCTAACTACATTTACTACCAGGCATGGCAGTTCTGCGCCTGCAAGATAGGTTAGACCTTCCTGCATGAGGCTAATACCCGGGCTTGATGATGATGTCATTACTTTTTTACCACAACCGGCGCCACCATATAACATATTAATAGACGCTGTTTCGCTTTCGGCCTGTAAAACGACCATTCCGGTGGTTTCCCAGGGCTTGTTGATCATCAACGTTTCCATCACCTCCGACTGGGGCGTGATGGGGTAACCAAAATAACCGTCAACGCCACAGCGAATAGCGGCCTCGGCGATGGCTTCGTTACCTTTCATTAATCTTACTTCGCTCATTGTAATGTTTTAAATTACCTGATTACCGATTTCAGGTCGGTTCAATGAATGTTTTTGATGCTGCTTATGCCGTTTCGGCTACTTTAACACGATACACGGTTATGCAGCTGTCGGTGCATACTGTAGAACAATTGGCACAGCCTGTACATGCTTCCGGATTGGCCATAAAGGCATAGTTATATCCTTTGGCATTAACATGGTCTGATAAATTAATTACGTTGGTAGGGCATGCTTCCACACATAAATTACAGCCTTTGCAGGTTGCAATGTTTACTTCAATTGCACCTCTAACTTTTGCCATAAACTTTATTTTTTTAATTTTTTGGTACGACGAATTTAGTGAATAAATGTCAACAGGGAGTCGTATCGTTCTTATTAATCCCGCGCTTTTAGGGGTAAAGGGGTGAATATAACATTTTAGGGGTAAATGGCATCGGGCAATTTAGCCCTTATTTTTAGCCATTCTATATTGTCGGATATGCCTTTTTGAATAATTGTAACCGCTCTTTTAAATCGTCGAAGCGATCTTCGCCCGTTTGCGATACGCAAATACGTAATCCTTCGGTACGTGTGCTGCCAGTTGTGTCAAGTGTAATGGCGCTAATGCCATATTTAATAAGATTATTGAGCAGTTCGTCGCCTTTCATATTATTATAAGCGATGGTAAAATAGAAGCCATCGGCGAGTTCACGGTCTTCATCTTTGTTATATACGATATGAAAACCATTGTTTAAAAATAGCTGTTTCATAACTTTAGCCCGATCGCCATACGTTTTGATTTCAGAGACAAAGTCCATTTCTCCACTATTGACTGCTTTTAGCATGGCAGCAAAGCCAAATTGTGCTGAGTGCGAAGTGCCTGCACTGGCTGTATATAAACCCTCCTGAAGTATGGTTAAACCAAACCGGTCGGTATTAAACAGGCGGGTCAGATCGGGATAGCGTTTGTGAAACAGGGCATCGGAAATTAGTAAAGCCCCGATACGTTGACCGGCATAGCTGAATATTTTACTGCCCGAGAAGAGCAGTACATAGTTTGTGGTGTAATGTGCCACTGTTGGTTGGTAGGGCGGAAGACCGGGTTTCCCGAAGTTTTCTCTGAAATCCATTCCAAAGTAGGCCAGATCTTCAAGTATAATAACATCATACTTGTTGGCCATGTCGCCAATTATTTTTAGTTCCTTTTCGGTAAAGCAAACCCACGATGGATTGTTGGGATTGGAGTAAAGAATGGTACTGATATCTCCTTTCTGAAGAAATTCTTCGAGTTTATCTTTTAGTTTCTCACCGCGGTAGTTATACAGATCAAAGCTTTCGTAGGTCATTCCTAAAACGGCCAGTTGCCTTTTCTGAACCGGAAAGCCGGGGTCGATGAATAACGTTTTTGTTTTGTTAGCGTCTCTGCGATTGGCCACCAGAAACATCACAAAGGCGCCTTGCATTGACCCGACAGTTGGAATGCAGCCTTCGGGGGTAATGTCAATATTAAGGAACAAGGACGCAAATCTTGCCAGTTCAGTTTTTAGCGTCGCAATTCCTTCAATGGGGGGGTACGCAGATGCGACGCCTTCGTTTAAGGCTTTTATTTCGGCATTGGGTCCGATGCGGTTGGCCGGTAGCCCGGGAACGCCCATTTCGGTACGAATAAATTGAACCTGGTATTTTTGTTCCAGTTTATTAACCAGGTTTACAATCTGACGGATGGTAGCATAAGCAATGTTTTTTATCCCCAGATCTTCTTTAAATTGGTCAATTATTTCCTGTTTAATTGGAAATGTACTCATAATAATAAATGTTTAGCCCCTCCGTGACTATAACAAGAGGGGCTTTGAAACTTATTTTATTTTACGATTGTCGATGACTCGGGTGGCTTTGCCTTCGCTGCGTTTGATACTTTTGGGTTCCACCAGTTTAACATTGGTCGACAGACCTGTGGCGCTTTCGATGTGCGATTGAATTTTTTTGCGGAGTGCCTGAAGTTCACTAATTATATCCGAATAAAAGCGGTCTTCTACTTCTACCTGTAGTTCAAGTGTGTCGAGATTATTAATACGGTCAACCACCAATAAGTAGTGAGGGGTGGTTTCTTCCATTTCCAGCAAAATGCTTTCAATTTGTGATGGAAATAGGTTCACGCCACGAATAATGAGCATGTCGTCGCTGCGTCCTGTACATTTATTCATGCGTACAAGCGTTCTTCCACAGGCACATTTCTCATAGTTCAGACGAGTCAGGTCTCTGGTTCTGTATCGTATGATTGGTAAACCTTCTTTCGTGATGGTGCTAAACACCAGTTCGCCCAATTCTCCTTCGGGTAATACTTCAAGAGTGTCGGGGTCAATAATTTCGGGGATGAAATGATCTTCGTTGATGTGAAGGCCACATTGGTGTTCACATTCAAAAGCAACACCCGGACCTATAATTTCGCTTAAGCCATAGATGTCGTGTGCCTTAATATTTAGTTTTTTTTCGATGTCGAGACGCATGTTTTCAGTCCATGGTTCAGCCCCGAAGATACCTGTTTTAAGTTTAAATTCTTCGCGTGGAATTCCACTTTCGGCTATTGCTTCGGCCAAATAGGAAGCGTAAGAGGGTGTACAAGCTAAGGCTGTCGTTCCAAAATCCCGCATTAGTTGCAGTTGTCGTTTGGTGTTTCCACCCGAAATTGGAATGACGGATGCACCAACTTTTTCGCCTCCATAGTGAAGTCCCAATCCTCCGGTGAAAAGACCATATCCATAGGCTATCTGAATGAAATCGGTTTTGCCAATTCCGGCAGCTGACAGCGTACGGGCCATTACTTCTGACCATATTCCGATGTCGTGGCGTGTATAACCAACAACCGTTGGTTTGCCTGTGGTGCCTGAAGAAGCATGAAGACGGATGATTTCGCTCATGGGAACGGCAAATAGTCCAAACGGATAGTTGTCACGTAAATCTTGTTTTATGGTAAACGGCAGTTTACTCAAATCGTCGAAGGAGTTTATATGCTCGGGTCCCAGACCCATTTGTTGCATTTTTTCACGATAAAACGGAACATTGTAATACACACGTTCAACGGCATCGCGCAGCCGTTCGCTTTGCACATCGCGCATTTTGTCGCGACTCATGGTTTCAAAATGCGGATTCCAAACAGAATTGGTCATTTGTGATTGTCTTTAGGTCGTAGCTGATGGGCATACCAATGCAATGGCAGTGGCTCATCTTATTTTTGAGATTTATTTTTTAAAATTTGTAAAGGTCGCTGGCAGCAATAAGTTCCATTTCCTGACGATGAAATTCGGTAATGGCTTTCTCAATATTGTCGCATCTTAAAACAATAAATGATTTTTCGCCAACGGAAAAACCATAAATGTATTCGATACTAATGCCGGCTTTTGACATTATTGCCAGTGTTTTTGATAAGGCGCCGGGCGTATTTGGTGTCGCAAACGAAATCACTTCGCTAATGTTGACGGAGAATTTTTGCTCCTTTAAAGCGGTTCTGGCTTTGTCGGGGTCGGAGACAATCATTCGTAAAATACCAAATTCTGATGTGTCGGCAACGCTACAGGCTGATACATTGATGTTTTCGTTGCCTAGAATATCAAATACCTGATGCAGTCGGCCTGATTTATTTTCTAAAAATACGGATAGTTGCTTGATTATCATGGCTCTATGTTTATGTAAATGAGGCCTAAATTTACGATTATTAACGTATTTTCCTGATTTTTGTCATCTGTTTTTTAGCAGTTCATCGTTATTTATGTGTTTTATAAATATTCGGGCATCGACCACCTGGATGTTGTTTCCATTGCCGATGAGTGGATTAAGATCAATTTCTTTTATTTCGGTGGCATAGCGCAGCATGCTTGACAGGCGTACGATAATTTCGGCGTAGCGTGATTCGTCAATTCCCTGTTTGCCCCTGGTGCCTTTAATGACCGGGTAACTTTTCAGGCTGCGAATCATTGAGTTAGCTTCGTTGAAGGTGAGAGGTGCCAGTCCGTGCGAAATATCGTTAAGCGACTCAACAAAGATTCCACCCAGACCGCAAAGCATTACATGACCGAAATGAGGTTCGTATTTGGCGCCGATAAATAATTCGGTTCCCGTTATCATCTTTTGTATCAGCACCGATTTGACGTCTTTTATTTTTCGCATTCGATGGTATTCGGCCAGCAGATGTGTTGATGATTTTATGTTGAGCGTTACCCCTCCAACATCTGATTTATGAATGGGGCCAACCGCTTTCATGGCCAGAGGAAAGCCTAATTCCTGCGATTTTTTCCTGAGTTCTTTTTTGTTTAGGACCACCGCTTCTTCAATGATTGGAATGCCGGCCGTTTGAAGGAGCTTGCGTACTGTGTCGGGTGATTGAAAGCCATTGGGACATCGTTGAATAATGTCGCGCATGGCCTTGATATTTATGTTTTCCAAAAAGATAGCATCGTCGGCTGGTTCTGGTGTCTGATGAATTTTTGTTATGGCACGGCCTAAGACGACTTCGTCGCTAAAATAGACATGCCCTTTTGATAAAAACATGGCAGCTTCCCGCTGCGCGCTACTTTCGGATGGAAGAATGGGATAGATGGGTTTTCGGCATTCTTTGGTTTTTCGGTCAATCACCTCATAAGCATCGAAGATGGGAGCGAGGCCGGTACTTCCAAATATAACCATGATGCCGTCGATGTTGTCTAATTGATCGCAATAGTCAATTACTTTTTCCAGTTGTTCGGCAGTACCTGTAGCCAGCAGGTCGATGGGGTTATTGGCTGAAGCGCCGGGGTGAAGCAGACTTAACAGGTTTTGTTGATGTGCACCAGTAATGGCCGGTATTTGCAGTCCGCCGGCAACCAATGCGTCGGTAAGCATGACGCCCGGGCCACCCGCCTGAGTGATGATGGCAATGTTGGGTCCGTTTAGTTTTTTGTGTCGGAATACGGAAGCGACAGCGACCAGTTCTTCGCGGCCAAAACAGCGCACAATGCCTGCTTTTCGAAATAAGGCTTCCACGGCCGAGTCGGCACTTGCCAAAGCACCAGTATGCGATGAGGTGGCTCTTTTGCCGGCTTCTGTCATGCCTGATTTTATAGCGGCAATGCGGCATCCTTTGCGAATTAGGGATGTGGCGTGTTTTAAAAGTTTGTCGGGGTCTTTAATATTTTCAACATAAATGAGTTTTATGGCGCTGCTGTTTTTTGGATGGTAGGTGTTATCCCAATATTCAAGTACGTCTTCAATTCCGTTTTGAGCACTATTGCCAACTGTTATGATGGACGAAAAAGTTAGTCCTTTGGGAAGTGCTGATTCAAGAATAAAGACTGCTGTTGAGCCGGAACCAGAAACGAAATCACAGCCTTGAGGGTGCAGTTTGGGAACGGGTGAGGTGAAAATACCACTGTAGGCCGGTGTTACCATTCCAATGCAATTGGGGCCTATGAGCGAGCCATTTACCCCCGCAATAACCTTTTTTAAGGCCATTTCTCTTTCAGCCCCATCGGCGCCTTCTTCGCTAAAACCCGCTGAGATGACTATAAATGCTTTTGTTTGTTTTAAAGTGGCGAGGTCGCTGGCGGTTTTGGCACATTTAGCGGCCGGGATGGCTAATATTGCCAATTCAATTCCGGATGGCAAACTTTGGATGTCAGAAAATGTGGAAATACCCTGCACTTGTGGATCTCCGGGATTAACAACATACAGCCTGCCATTATATCCTCCGTTAATAATGTTTTGTACAATTCGACCGCCTGGTTTGCTTAAATTATTGGAGCCACCGACTATGACAATACTCTTAGGATTTAGTAGTTGTTGATTGAGCATGGCCTTTGTTTTGTTTGTTTTTTTGCTCATTAATCTGAGTCAGGTTTTCTGATTCACAGGAATTACAATGATCGGCAGGGTTTGGGGAAACCATGGTTTCGTGGCATTTGTTGCAACGATACCAATAATTGTCAGTGACATAGGTGCCGCCGTCGATGATGATGGCTTTACCTTCGATAAACGCTTTGGCGATATTTTTTCGGGCTTTGCTATATAAGCGGGTAAATGTGGGACGCGAAATATTCATGCAAATCGCAGCTTGTTCCTGGTTCAGGTCTTCATAGTCGGCCAGCCTGATAGCTTCAAACTCCTCGATGGACAGAACTACCGATTCCAGCTGTCGCATGGGGATGCCGAATGGCTTGAAGCCTTCCATTGGCGGGGGAATTGATACTTTGCGTTGGCGAATTCGATTGGGCATACTAATTTTTTATCCAAATTTAGGATTATTTTTTTTAAGGGGAAGCGATTTGACTTAATCAACCGGTTTTGGGGATTGTTTTTTTCTACAGGAGCATTTGGCTTTCGTTTTCAAATGGACAGAATTCAACCTTTGTTAAGGTCTGTTTTTAGGGCCTGAGTTGATGTTTTAAAATATCACACGTCTTATTTAAAATATCACGTGTGATTTTTTTTTTTTCACACGTGGTTTTGTAAGTCGCATGGTATGGGCGTTCTGAGAGTCTGTTTGTAAAGTTCAGTATCTGCCTTGCGTTTGCTTTAGAAATGATTTTTTACAACAGGGAACTTACCTCTCTTGAGCTTCCCAAATCTTAAAAACAGAGCATTTTTATTTGTCATTGATTTTCGACCAAATATTATATCGCCATATCCCGGGTTTCTTTTAGTTCCGATTGACTATTCATGAATACAAATTCTATGGCCTCATTTTTCCAGGTTCTTTTTATACGTTTCAATCATTTCCAGAGCTGTTTTATGAGGTCTTCCGGCAGCTTGTTCAAAGTTGGACGTCACATTGAACGCATTATTTCTGATTCCTTCATAGATTCCACTAATTATTGTCCCCAAAAATTCCCCTAGTTCACCTTTTCTTTCCAATAAGTAATCTTCCACCGATGCTGCCCGATACACAAGTTTGGTGCCGTATACCTGATTCAAAAGTTCCGCGAGTTGCTCTTGCGTTATTGGCTGACCAACTAAATTGTATATCTGTTTGTTATGCTTATCTTCAAGTAGCATTTTTGAATAAGCCACCGCTAGTTCTTCGCGGCTTGTGTAAGCACATTTTCCGTCGGCTGCCGAATTGTATATTTCACCACTTGTAATATAATGATCGACGTATTCCAGGTCAGGCTCTATGTATATCCCATTTCGTCCAATGACCCAATTGATCCCTGAGTTTTTAATATCTTCTTCGGTTTGTCTGTTACTTTTTACAACCGGGCTGAATGCGTTTTTTTCGCTGTCGCCAACAATACTGGTATAGGCAATTTTTTTTACGCCATTTGTTTTCGCGGCATCAATAATATTTCGATGTTGCTGAATACGTTTCTGGGGTTCGTCCATACTTGAAACGATAAGCAGTGCCTCAATTCCTTTTAAAGCCATAAGGAAATCTTCCCGGTTGTTATAGTCACCCTTTCGAATTTCGACGCCTAGAAATTCGGCTTTTTGAGGTGTTCTTGCTATTCCAATTACATTTTCAGTGCCTATTTCGGTTATAAGCTGTTTGGCTATTGTTGAGCCCAATTGTCCGTTTGCTGCTGTTACTGCGATTTTCATGATTACATATTTTAATTTCCAACGACTCTGTTATGCTTGCCCTCACAATGATCATTAATATCACTAAACTCATGTTTTTCATTCTTCGCGAGCCTCAAAAATGAGGATCTTTTAATCTGTTACAGGAGTTTTTGAGCAAAAACCATATCGGTTTTGGTGTAACTTAGTTTGGTGTTGTGTTAAGGCTCAAAATAGTTGTTTACATTGTTAAAATACAAGATTCTATTGCTTGATTTATACTTTATCTTGTTTTTTGTTGTATCGGATTCTGTTATAGCCGTCAAAATCTGGCTTAAATACTTTTCAGAATTTCATCAATGTCCTCCTGGCGCTTGTCGAAATAAATTTGATGCTTTTCGATGTGGTTTTTTAATAAAAAATCGGTCGTACTACTGAGGAAATTATCGGAACCTACAATATAATATCGCTGATCTTTTAGTTGAAAGGTTGTTTTTATGGCCTCTTTCATTTCTGTACGCGATTTTGTGAAGTAGTTTTTTACACCATGCTTTTCTGTTGATATTAATTCATTTTTGTAAATAAATTCACCGCTACTATCAACATTAATATTGATAATAGCCGGAATATTTGATTGGTCGGCCACATATTCAAGAAGTAAGGGACGCATGGTGGCAATTCCTACACCCATGCTAATTAATACAACCGGATGGTTTTCGCGTTTTAGGGGCAACCGGTTTTTTATCTTAAAAATGCACATGGTGTCGCCTATTTGAGCTTCCTGTAATTTCTTTTTGAAGACAGACGTCTGTTTCCTGATGCGTGTGGTTATGCCGATGTATCCTTCGCCGGGAAGGTTTATTATAGACAGATGGTGGACTGTTTTTTTATCGATTTCGATATCTTCATCTAAACCATATGGCAGCAAGTGTAAATTTGCACCAGCCGTCCATGTCATCCCTTTTGGGATGTTGAATTTATATGTATAGGTATCTGTCGCTTCTTGTATAATTTCGTTCAGGGTTACTGGTTGGGATATTTTTTTGAAAGTAGCTTTTTCCATTTTAAATCACTGTTTATCATATTTATAGTCTGGCATAATTGTATCATGACCAGGCTCTATTAATTCAAAGAGAAAGGGGAGGTATTATTGATATTTACGTTAACTTTTTTATGACTGCGGTCTGATTTATTTTTATTTATTTGTCATTGGGAAGAGGCTTTTGGATGGTCCTAAGTCTGGCCGTCAGTTTGTTAGAGCAAGTTTGTATCATAGCAAGGCCTTTAATTCTTACAATGTGACTATTTCCTCCTTTTTTTTGCCAATAAATCTAATAACTTTCGCTAATCCGTTGTGAAGAATTCCTTCTTTTAACTTTATTTCAATTTCCTCCAATTTTGCAATGTCAAAACCGACAAAATCATTTGCTATCATCTCTTGCGTAAACAGCATTTCTTTTTTATCAGGGCCTCCAATATTAGGGTTTTGCTCTCGGTATATTAAATTATTTTCACTAAAACCTTCAAGAATAATAAATCCTCCCGGTTTTATGAGTTTTCCAATTTTGTGGTGCGTATCCTTTCGAATAGCGGGAGGGAAATGAGCCGATATCAATACAGCTATATCAAATGTTTCTTCTTTTAAATTCAGGTCGTCAACTTCTCCAACAAGATAGTCAATGTAAACACCTTCTTCTTCTGCAAGTTTTAAGGCTTTGCTTTTTCCTGCCTGACTAGTATCAAACGCCAAAACGGAATGTCCTTTTTTGGCTGCATAAACTGCATTTCTACCTTCGCCTTCGGCAGGAAACAACATATTGCCTTTGTAATTTAAGGCGTCGATTGTTTCTTTAAAAAATAGATTTGGTATTTTGCCGTAAACATATTGTTCAACTTTATATCTTTCGTTCCACATTCCTTTCATTGCCTTTCTTTTACACTATATGTACGGTAAGAAGGACGTTTCTTCTTTATCGGTGCTTAGGCCGCACAGGCTTTAATTCCTAAAGGTGTTCTTTTTAGGGTGTTCATGATCCACTTCGCTCCAGCTACAGCGAGAAATGGTTGCAAAAATTTTGCGTTTAATGACACTGCGTGCAATCTTGTTTGTAACAATTCCAGGCGTCGTAAAATTTAATTTTATTTAAACCAATTACCCTATGAAAAAGTTTATAATCAGATGTCTTTTTTTATTTTAATCTATCCTGTTTTAATCTTTTTTTTAGCGTTTGTCTATTGCCATTTTAACTGTAAGATTAGGTGCTTCAATTAATTGAAAAGTAGGAGGCAACTTTAATTAGTGTTTGTCTATAAAGTCCAACTTCTGCGTTACGCTTGCTCTCAAAATGGTCATTTACGGGAGTAAACTCATATTTTTCGGGCTGCGCAAGCCTTGAATTTGAACTTTATATTTCAAACACTTAGTTTATGGACAAGCTTTAATTAGTTCATTTGTTGCCTCTGTTTTTTTTAAATTTGAGTAAATAATTCAGTTTTTGTTACCCGTCATTTTTTGTAGTTTACGATATAACGCAAAGTGTATTCAATTCAGTTATCGTTGGCAATTAATGAAATCTTTGGTTCTGTTTGTGCATCTTCCAACCTGTATTTGTCTTGCAATGCCAACTATTTTTCTTTACGATGACTGGTAAATTTTAGGCTACTCAGTATTAGAGGACAGATTTCGATTATCTATCAACTGCTCAATATTTACTCACATTCAAATAGATTTTCCACATTAGTAAGGCGTCAATCGCCTAATTTTGTGATTAATAAATAAGCCCAGATGCGTTTTAAAAAAATAAAATTGGTAGTTTGATTCAGATCGCAATCGGAGTTATTAGTAATACATCCTGTAATAATCAATTAAATACAAAAACAACCTTTTGGTCGCATTTGATGGCCAGGTTTTAAACGAAGAGATCTCTAAAAGGATGGATGTTTGATTTTTCGAAAAAATGAGATGGAGTTACTGCCATGGATTAGTAGGTAAGGCTCTCTTATCTGTGTATAACTGCTGCAATGAAGAGTGATTTTATAATTAGTGTCAGTAGGAGAAATCAAGTGCTTGATAAGAAATGTTCAAATTCAAGACCAGCGAAGGTTTAAAGACATGAATTGTTTTTCAATGGTTTATAAAATGGTGTTCACTTGAATGAACGAGGGCTCAACTAGTAGGCTTGTTTGATTCGGAAGCTAAATCTAAAAAAGTACCCTCTCTTTACCTCGTTATGTAAAATAGTTTGTGTTCAGGATTTAATATGCCTGAATACAATGTTTTTAATTTTTAATACTTAATCTATGAAAAAGAATCTCTATTTGTTTTATTTATTAGGTTTGTTATTAATTCCTTTTTCAGGTTTTAGTCAGGTTAAACTTGCTGAGTGGAACTTCGATTACGAATACACCACTTCAATAAGTAATGACAGTACCTTTTATGTTCCCGCAGCTACAGCGCTGTTGGCAGATCCAGACATTACCGTTCCTGCAAAATCTGGCATTTATCCAGAGGAATTTGTTGGATTACAGACTAAATATTTATTGACCACATCGACGACTTATAGCCAACTAAAAGAAGGTTATAGTAATTATGTTTGCCGAATGATGTTTCAAGGTCCTAATAATGTTAGTGATTTTACAAATCCGATTAACCATTCCAACTATTACCAGTTTACTTTTCCTACAAAAGGTTATGAGGATATTACATTGGACTTTTCATTGAGTAGCGGTCAAAATAGCACCGATGATTATCTCGAAGCGGTTTACTCTACCGATGGCGGAACTACCTGGGTGGATGCCGGTAATTTTAATGCTGCATCAGGTTGGTGGGTATACAATTCGTATTCCGTGTCTATATCTGCAAAAAATAAGGAAAAGGTTATGGTGCGATTAATTGGCATAACCGCTTCAACCAGCGCAACGGCTAATTTTAATGTCGATTATTTCAAGGTAAATGGGGTAGTCTCATTGGCAGGTCTGGTTGTAGATGCTACGCCAACTATTGCGTGGGCTTTCGATTTAGGTACCGAGGGCCAAATAGCAACGTATAGCGATTTAACCAGCGATTACTTTAAACCCGATCATGTTACTTTGGGGAGCAATCTTGCTTATGTAGGTTCAAGACTTAGTGATGGAGTTACTTTTACTCAGTTTCAGCCAACCGTTCAATCAAGCGAAGTGATAGCCATGAATGCTGTATCTTTTAATATCTGGACAAAAACAGGATTATCTTTTACGCCCACTTCAGTTGAGTTTGACTGTGAACGTTTTGGCACAAATGGTGGAATGATTGATGTAATTTGGAAAGCTTCAGACGGTACTACTACCACTATTGGTACTGGTATTAAACCAAACCGAAACGGCGATGGTGTTACTCATGCTTTACTGGACTTATCTGAACTATCGATCCCTGCATCTGGAGGAGAATGCACTCTGGCGTTTTATATTACCGAATTAGGAAATACAAAACAGGTTGGCATCGCTAATATTCAGTTGATAGGAGATTTGACAGGTACCATTTTAGATATACCTACTTATACCGTAAATGCAACCGTATCGCCGGAAGGTGCCGGAGTCATTACCAGTTTGCCTGTTGGAAATGAGTTTGACGAGAATACAGAAGTAACGCTAACAACAACCCGTAATTTTGGTTACGAATTTTCGAAATGGATAGATGAGAACAGTGTTACTTTATCGGAAAATGAGGCTTATACTTTTACTCTTGATGGCAACAAATCGGTAGTGGCTGTATATAACGAAATAACGACATATGGTTTGGATTTAACGGTGGCTGGTAGTCAATGGGGCGAAATAGCTTTGTCGCCAGAGCCTACTGATGGTAAATATGAAGTAGGGACGATTGTTTCGGCGAGTGTGGTTTCAAATCCGGTTACTTCATTTTTATATTGGGATGATAACAGTACCGAAACAATAAAAAATATTGTTATGGATGGCAATAAAAGCATAACTGCCACCTTTGATGAAATTCCTTTTATAGTAGGATGGGATTTTAGAAATTTAGATCCTAAAGTGAGTCGTCCGGGTGATTTCTACTCGGAGACAACTAATACAGGGAGCCTTTCGGTATATAAAACCGACGGAACTACGGTAGGTTGGTTGGCTCACACAGCCGAATATTCGCCGGCTTATCCCAATGCGCGTATTTGGGCAGTTGATTTTACCAATGACCGCAGATACTTTATGGCATCCTTCTCCACAGAGAATTTTATTAATATTCGGGTTCATTCAAAGATGATTGGTAGCTATCAAATTTATCCATTACAAAAATTGGAGTATTCGTTGGATGGCACCAATTTTACCACTCTTACTACAGTTGATTTGACGGATGGCTATAAAAGTGTATGGACTGATGTAAATGCAGTACTTCCAACGGAGGCCGAAGGACAAGCTAAAGTTTATATACGTTGGATTGCCGATGAAACAAGCACCCCAATTGGAGAGGGGAACGATGGTACTGCTATTACAAATATTTTTGTATTTGCCGATAAAGTAGTTGTAAACGATACCGAAAAACCAAGCTTACTATCTACAGTACCGGCTTCGGCTTCTACTAATGCTTCGGCAAACGGTTCAATCACATTAACTTTTAACGAAAAGGTGATGGCAGGAACGGGGAATTGCACTTTAGAAGACGATGTTTTAACGGCTGTGTTTGGTGCAAAAACCGCCACTTTTAAATACGAAAAACTGGAGTATGACAAGGAATATACCTTTATTGTGCCAGCTGGAGCGATTTCCGATCAGTCGGGAAATCCGTTTGATGGCACTACTATTACTTTTAAAACAATGGAACGTCCTCAACCTACTGCTCGTTTATTCGATGCCGTTATTGCATTGGATGGATCCGGCGACTACACCACACTTCAGGATGCCATCGATGCGGCTCCGTCGGGTAGAGCAATTCCTTGGTTGATTTTCATAAAAGAAGGCACTTATACAGGCCACGTTGATATACCTGAATCAAAACCATTTATTCATTTGATAGGTCAGAGTTCTGATAAGGTTATTGTATCAGATGATCGTTTGGCTGGTGAGGATGGTGACCCTGATACGCCAACTTATCACGTCAGCCTGGCTGCTACTGTGGTGGTAAATGCCATGAACTGCTATTTTGAAAACATAACCTTCCAAAATTCTTATGGCTATGAAAATCAGACCGGCCCACAAGCGTTGGCTATGTATACCAATAACGATAAGATAACCTTTAAGAATTGTACGTTAAGAAGTTATCAGGACACCTATTTAACTTCAACCAAATTGATGTACGATCGTCATTATCTGGTAGATTGTCGTATCGAAGGAGCTGTGGATTATATATATGGTGCCGGTGATGTATTCTTTGATGCTTGTACTATTTATAATACCCGACCTTCGGGAGGATACATTGTAGCTCCCAATCATCCGGCAGGAACACTTTGGGGGTATGTATTCAATCACTGTATTATTGATGGTAATCCGGGAGTAATTACTTATTATGGCCGACCTTGGCATAACAGCCCAAAAACGGTTTTTCTTTATCCTGTTTTAAAATGCGATGTCTATTCGGGAGGTTGGTATTACAAAATGGGTGCAATACCAGCGATATTTGCTGATTATGGAAGTATGGATGAAGATGGAAATTTAGTGGATTTGTCCAATCGCATATCGGAATATGAGTATGATGAAAAAGATGATTCCGGAAATGTAATTAATACGGTTACCGGTATTGCTAAAAATAGCTTAACCGATGAGGAAGCTGCTACTTACACATACGAGAATATATTATTAAGAAGTGGGGACACCTGGGATCCCAAAATACTAACCGAACCTACAATGGCTCCTGAAGGTCTAGTCCTGAATGGAAATATTCTTAGTTGGAATGCAACCCCTTATGCTATGTGTTATGTGGTTCTTAGAAATAACGAAGTGATTGGTTTTACTACAGAGAACACATTTACAGATAATGAAATGCAACAAGATGGCGAATATACCTATTCAATAAAAGCAGCTAGTGAATATGGGGCATTAAGCTTAAGCTCACAGGAAGTTTCTAACTATGTAACAGCTGTAAACAAGGAGGGATTAGATGCTCAAATTAAAATAATTGGGCAGAGTGGGAGTATTCTTATTTCTGGCATTACGAAAACTTCATTCATCCGAATTTACAATTTAACAGGTGGTATGGTAAAACACGTAACATGCAATCAACCAAGTATTGAATTGCCCCTAACAAAAGGCATTTATCTGGTTACTGTTTCAGCCGATAGAATGTTGAAATCGGGTAAAGTTCTTGTGAAGTAATAGATAACAGTTTTAAGTAGCCCTTAACGGGGCTACTTTCTCTTTACTAAATTAATGTGAAAGAGTTTATTATTATTGAAATAAAATGATGAGAAAAGTTATAAAATTAGCATTTGTATTTCTGTTATTACAGAGTGCATTGATGCATATTAAGGCGATAAAAATACATACCATTGGCGATTCAACCATGGCCAATTATGATGAAAATACGACCGACAAGAGGGGATGGGGAATGATGCTTCAACAGTTTTTTACCGCTGATGTAATTGTCAATAATAGGGCAAAGAGTGGCGCCAGTAGTAAAAGTTTTTATTTGGAGGCTGCATACTGGGCAACAGTTAAAGAGCAAATTGAGAGCGGAGATTATGTGTTTATTCAGTTTGCCCATAACGATGAAAAAAATGGTGGATTGGACGGCGATACAGTACGAAAATACACCGATCCGAATGCCGATTATAGAGGGACTACGGCACAGGGAACTTATAAAGACTATTTACGCGCATATGTAAATGAATCGAAAGCATTAGGAGCTATCCCTGTCTTGGTTACTTCAATGTGCCGCAAATATTTTGAAGGATCAACTATCAAAAGAAAGGGGTGTCACGACTTGGGTGACGATTTTAATGTCCCCGACACGGATCATACTTACGATTATACATACGCCATGAAAGAAGTGGCTACCGAGTTGGATGTTGAATTGATTGATTTAACCGCACTAACAAAAGAATTGTTCGAATCCTATGGCGATGCTGCTTGTACTTCGCTTCTGTTTTGTGCCGATGACAGTACACATCCTAATGCTATGGGAGGAACTTTAGTGGCTCGTTTATGTGCTCAAGCCATGCTCAATCAGGGAATTCTGGCATCATATGTAAATGCGTCTTCGGATTTATTGGTTAATCCTTCTAATTGCGATTTTGGGAATGCCTATGTGAGTCAAACTTTAACTAAGGAGTTAACTATTTCAGGATTTGATCTTGATCCTGTCTCAGGAACTTTTACCTTATCCGTTTCTGATGGTTTTTTAATTGCAGTTAACAAAACAGATGTGTTCGCTTCTGCCATTAATTTAGATTACACGAGTGGAAATTTAGATTTTACTCGTTTTTATATTTCTTCTAGGAAGTCTTCATCTGGCTTAAGTGAAGGTGCCCTGACTGTATCAAATGGAACTACGACCAAAATTGTACCTTTGACAGCTAATTTTATTGAATTGACAGGCGGAACTGAAGTAAGTCTGTTCTGGAAACTGTCAGCCAATGATGATTATTCACTTAGCGGTTCAGCTACACCTATTGCCGAAACACATAACGACATGTATGTTCAAAGATATGCAGCTCCAAACTCTGCTGCCATTTGGCCTACTGAAAGTACTTATGATGCAAGCCGAAAAACGCAACGTAACCTTATTATTGGTGATGTTTGGCCTGCTGGTGATATTGATGAGGTATCAACGCGTTATATGCAATTTGGCATTACGGCCAATGAGGGCACCGAATTAAATATTGACTCAATTGGGATGTACATTTGTGGTGCAGGAGGAAATGGCATGCGTTGCCGGATTTCTTATTCCACAAATAATTTTGCTGATTACACTGTGATTAAAGAGTTTCCAAGTATGGTGGCTAATAATATGTATGCTGTTTCAGCAATTCCTGTAGTAAAACTTGCAAAAGGAGATAGTTTGCTGGTTAGAGTTTACCCATGGTACAGCGGGCAGGCAACAGGTAAAACCATTTGTTTGGCCGATGTAACCATTCATGGAATGGCATCTACTGCCACTATTATACAAAGCCATGAAAAAAGCAGGATGAAATGCATCATAAGTGATGGGTGTGTAAAGTTTCTAAACACATCTGATGTGCGTTATGTCAATATCTACAACATAAATGGGAATCTCGTTTATAATTCATCTGTTTTGTCTCTAAGCGAAGTGTGTATATGTGGCTTAAATTCAGGATTCTATGTGGCAAATTTAGTTGCTGCCGATGGCGTTGAGCAAATGAAATTTATAATCCCTTAATTCTACTTTATGAATTTCATTCTATCGGGACGTTAGGTCGAAAGCCCTATAGCCCTATAGCATAAAGCTTGGTGCAACGCACTGGAAAATTAATTCGAATCTTATATGCAGGCTGAAAAGGTTGAAAGTGTCTTCAATTTGTTTATGTCTATTCCGTAAATAGCCCATGTGTAGCATGCTATAGGTTTTAATCACAGCAGGCTATTTAATTCTTACAAAGTGACTATTCTTTTTTTTACCAATAAAACTAATAACTTTCGCTAATCCGTTGTGGAGGATTCCTTTTTTAACCTTATTACAATTTACTCTAATTTTGCAATGTCAAATCCGATAAAATCATTTGCTATCATTTCTTGCGTAAACAGTATTCCTTTTTTATGCGGGCCTCCAATATTAGGATTTTGCTTTCGGTATATTAAATTATTGTCACTAAAACCTTCAAGAATAATTAATCCTTCGGGTTTTATGAGTTTTCCAATTTTGTGGTGCGTATCCTTTCGAATAGCGGGAGGGAAATGAGCCGATATCAATGCAGCTATATCAAATGTTTCTTCTTTTAAATCCAGATCGTCAACTTCTCCAACAAGATGGTCAATGTAAAGATCTTCTTCTTCTGCAAGTTTTAGAGCTTTGTTTTTTCCTGCCTGACAAATATCAAACGCCGAACGGAATAACCAGATCCCTTATTTTATTCTTATTTTAAACTTAACTATCCTGTTTTAATACTTTTTTAGTGTCTGTCTGTTTTTATTTTAACCTTAAATTCGGGCGTTTCAACCAATTGGAAGGTTGCAGAGGCAAATTTAATTTGTCCATTTGTTGCCTCTATTTTTTTCAAAATTTGAGTAAATAATTCAGTTTTTGTTACCCGTCGTTTTTTGTAGTTTACGATATAACGCAAAGTGTATTCAATCCAGTTATCAGTGGCAATTAATGAAACCATTGGTTCTGTTTGTGCATCTTCCAACCTGTATTTGTCTTGCAATGCCAACCATTTTTCTTTCGATTTTTCACTCAAGTCGCCAGCAATATCTTTTCCTACTTGTTCAAATATCTCTTTTGCCATGTCATAGTTACTTCCATATTGTATTGGAATTTTTATTTCATCCCATAGAAAAGGGAAGTCGCCTGAATAGTTAAAAACAGGTTCCTTAAAAACGAAACTGTTTGCAATAAAAACAATTCGTCCATTATATAGATCACCGTCGACCCATTGTCCTGTTTCAATAATTGTTGTACGCAAAACACCAATATCCATCACATCACCTTTAATGCCACCAAGTTGAACGCGATCGCCAGTTTTATAAAATCCACCAAACATAATGGCGATCCAACCTGCAAACGAAACAATAACCTCCTGCAATGCAAATGCAATGCCCGCTCCTGCAACACCTAATGCAACAGTCAATCCTCCAAGTTTATCGCTATAGACAATAGTCAGCAATATGATGGTTAAAAAATAACCAATAAAATTACTGAGTTTTTTGGCTTTGTAACGATTGTCGTTTTCTTTTATTTTGGTGAACAAGTTACGTTGAATCGCTTTTATAATAATCCAAATAACTGCTACACCTATAAGGATTGATGCAATTTTCCCAATTGTTGGATCAAACAAGAATTTTTTAATTTGCTCTTCCATTATTTATTATTTAATAATTAGCGTTTGTTTATATTAGGTCAACTTCAGTGTGGTGCCTGCTTTCAAAATGTTTATTTATGGTAATAAGCTCATATTTGTTATGCTGTGGAAGCCTTAAAATGAAGTTTTCATGTGTTAATAATTTGTTTTTTAAGGTCACATGGAATTCGCCGGAATTAATCATTCTTTTGTGTGTGAAACAATTCTCATGGCTCGTTTCATATGATTTTAATTTGTTTTTGTGAAAATATTGAATCTCCTGTAATTACCTTACCAAGTATAGACTTTGAACCAAAAGGTACGAGAAATTATCATAGGCAATAGAGGATCAATCCAATGAATCCGTTTTTTTTATTTAAATGTTTTTATATCGCTTTAAAATTTCAAGTTGCGTTTTTTGCACTTGCATACAAAAGACCCCATAACGCTATTATCGTTTATAGCTTAAAAGAGTTATTGCATTTATATTGTCTTTGCCGGTGAATTCCGGAACAAGAGACCCTGAATTTACTAATATCTGTCAAATAAGTTGAACAAAACAGCCATCATGTCAAAATGGGAGCCCTGGATATTGAGAGAAAATCTTCAAAAATGGACCTTCTCCGCTTGGGGAGAACCATGCGCCCTTAAGGGATAACCTAGAGCTCCATGGGGAGAGTCATGTGCCCCAAGGGGAGAATCATGCGGCCCTTGTGCAGAGCCTTGCTGCCATTGGGGAGAATCACGCGCCCCTGAGCTGGATATTTTTCATGTAACTGTTCATAATTATCTAAATAATCTGAAATCCCTTTATTTAACTATCGTCAGAAACCAATACTTTTATCGTACCTTCTTCAGAAGGTCCAAATGTTGAAGTAATTTCTTGGTCAGAAAGTTTTTTACCAATAAGCGGTTCAATTGATTTGCGAAAGGCTTCAATGCATAATGGAATTGTATTTCCAAGAGTTCCATCTAAATCGAAAATTACTGCTTTAATTTTTCTCATTTCTTTTCTCATTAGTTTTTCGGATAACTCGACATGGATTTCCCACAGCAACACAATTTTCAGGAATTGATTTTGTAACAACACTGCCTGCGCCAATGACCGAATTTTTACCTATAGTAACACCAGGTAAAATAATAACACCTCCACCTATCCAAACATTATCTTCAATCTTTACAGGTAAAGCATAGGCTCTGAAATAGGGGAGTTCGGAATTTGGATTCCAATTAGCAACCAATCTTTCATTTGCATTTGTTGAATGAGTAGCCGTATAAATTTGGACATTTGATGCAATTAACACATTATTTCCAATTTCAATTTTATTGCAGTCAACAAATGTGCAGTTGATATTGATAATTACATTGTTGCCAATAAAAATATGCCTTCCATAATCACAGTGAAAAGGTGTATCAATGTTAACATTAGCTCCTATTTGTCCAAATAATTCAGTTAATAACTCATTCCTTCTAATTGAGTCAGTACTTGTTATAGAATTATAACTTCTGGTGAGCTTTCTTGCTGTATGAATAAAATTTTGGATTTCCTTATCTGATGTGTTAAAAACTTCTCCATCTAAACATTTTTGCAATTCCGTTTTCATAATATGTTATTTTAATACAAAAATAATGAAGAAGAACTGGTTATTTTTTCATCTATCTTAAAATCATCCATTCGCACGAATTGCACTCAAGTATTGTTGAGTCATTCCTAAAAATGAAGCAATATACCCAAGATTAACGCGATTTATGAAGTTGGGGGTGTCTTTTAAAAACTTTTCGTAGCGTTCTTTTGATGTCAAAGTAAGCCTATCAATGCGAAGCGTTTGCATTTTTAATAAAACCTCTTGATGAATAACCCTCGACCAATTTGCAATCTCAATATTAGTTCTGTAAATATGGTTAATAGTATCTATTGGGATAGAATAAATAGTAGAGTCTTCTAATACTTCAACATAATCAAATCCGGCAATACGATGGTATAACGAATCTGATGAAAAAGTAATATCACCTTCTTTGCTAAACCAATTGGTTATTTCTTTACCATCAATAATGAAATATGTACGAGTACAACCTTTTTCGATAAAATACATTTTACTATCAATCATTCCTGCTTGAGTCAATAAATGATTTTTAAACAAATGGTTTTCAGTAAATGAATCGGCTAACATCTTTATTGAATTATCTGATACAGGATAGTATCGTCGAATACCTTCAATTATATTTTTAATCTTGTTTAAATCCATACTCTACTTTTCACGGGTCGGTATTGCACACAACGTTGAGAATATGGGGCGTTTGGCATTTTGAAACACCTACCTATCAAACCGCTATACATTTTATTAATTGTACTCATGTTCAAATTTAGCACTATCCGCCAAATGACCTATATTTATTGTGTGCGCCTTGCATGAGCAGCAGCGCACCCACACTGGAAGTTTTAGAAAAAGATTAAAAATACAAATCTTTTTCAAGCAACCATAAAGTGTGAGGTGATTTTATCCGGAGGGTGCAAGTCCCTTATGCGCGAGGGTGACGCCTCGAAGCATTAGCAAGTGGCAAGCTGGTTTACCGAGAGGTATGCAGTGAAGGAAGCCAACCGGCAAAAGTCTGTACTGACGGACAGGTATTACAGGATTAGCATGTCCTGTAAGGCGCATATGAGGCATGATTGTTTGGGTAAGCAAGCACATCATTGTAAAGCCCAAAGAAGACCAAAAGGACAGTTATGTAGATGCGACAGGAATAGACTGAAGGATAAAGCTCTTACCAGGGGATAGCTCCACGTCCACGAGCTGGACATGTGAAGCAGTCAGCAGACGTCATAGTAGGTGAGGATGCTACCGATTCACGGTATTAACCGCAAGGAATATTGCGGCGTACGAGCGAACTGTATTAGCCGGTTTTCCCAACACAAGAAGTGAACACCGAAGGACGGAACTTTAAATCGTTACAAATTAGCCCGGGAGATCTAAGTTAAAAGCTTATCAGCCCGACGAAAGCGTGACAGGAAATAGAAAAGAAGAAATGGAAGAAGCACTGATTGAGAAAATCCTGCAACCGGCCAACTTCTCAATGGCCTGCAGGGAAGTAGTTTGTAACAAAGGGGCCGGGGGAGTAGATGGTATGAAAGTAAGTGAATTAGAAGCTTACCTGCATGAACATCGCTCAACCCTGACAGAACAAATTCGCACTAGAAACTACCATGCATAGCCGATTCGAGGTAAAGAAATTCCCAAAGGAGGTGGTAAAATGCGCTTGCTTGGGATACCAACAGCCATAGATCGGATGCTGCAACAGGCCGTTTTGCGTGTGATCATGCCCCGTTACGAACAAGCGTTTTCGACCTATAGCTATGTATTCCGCCCCCGGCGGAATACCCAGCAAGCGGTAAGTAAATCGCTGCACTACATCAATTCCGGCTATCAGCATGTTGTCGAAATTGACCTTAAACAGTTCTTCGACATGGTAGACCATGTGTTGCTGTTGCAATTGCTCTATCGAAAGATAAAATGTAAAACCACGATGTGCCTAATCCGGCGTTGGTTGAGAGCCTCTCTTGAAAAAGACGGAAAACTCATTAAACGACGGATGGGAGTGCCGCAAGGAAGTCCTATAAGTCCGCTGCTGTCCAATATCATGTTACACGAATTGGACACAGAGATGGAGCATTTGGGCCTTCGGTTTGTCCGCTATGCGGATGATTTTAGCATCTATTGCAAAACGAAATCATAGGCAAGACAATCAGGCAACCGGATTTACATCTATCTTCGGGACAAGCTGAAACTCTCCATAAACAAGGAGAAGAGTGGCATACGCCGACCTGTCCATTTTCAGATTCTGGGCTATGGTTTTGTCCCCGTTTATCAAAAAGGGGTTAAAGGCTAATACCAATTAGTCGTTACCCGTAAGAGATGGAAGACATTTAAAGTAAAGCTGAAGGAGGTAACCCGAAAAACCACGCCAATGAGCTTTGATGAACGCATAAAGAAGCTCCATGAAATCCAGCGAGGCTGGCTAAATGCCTTCAAGTATGCCAACATCAAACAGAAATTGACGGAACTGGACGGCTGGTTGCGCAACCGACTGAGGTATTGTATATGGCATCATTGAATTGGAGCAAAGCGGAAATCATGAACACAAAAAATGAACACTTGTGAATAAAAAAGCTTGAACGGAAACGGAAAAACCTAATCCGTTTAGGTGTTCCCCCGCGCGATGCCTATGCATGGAGCCGCAGTCGGATGGGAGGTTGGGCTATTGCCCAGAGCTCGATATTGGGAACCACCATCACCAAAGCGCGTCTAATGAAGCGGGGATACATCCCTTTGGCTACAATGTTTAAAACGATTTCCAAAACTACGGAAATAAATCAACTGTTTCCCATGGTTTAAAGAACCGCCGTATATGCACCCGAGTGAAAAATATCCTGTGAATATTTTGAACGAAAGGTGGAAGCAGAGCTCGCGTACGTACGGTGGTGTGAGAGGCTCTCCGCTAGGCTTTTAGCCTAGCGGCAGTCTACTCGATTGGGTTTTCGTGCTTTACTCAACGGTCTGAATTTTATTTATCAAATGATTTGAAACAGTCCTTTTTATACTATTAATCGTGTCTGACATAAACAAAATATGATACTCATTCTCAATTTCAAACAGAGTCGTTGAATTTTTTATATAGTTTTCAGAATCCGTGTTTTTCTCTACTATTATCAAGGAATAATTAGAGTTATTAATTTTAAGTGTACACCATATCTCAAAATCAATCTTTCTTTTTGCTGATTTTAAAGAAAGCATTTTTCTTACCCATTGAATTTCATCAACAATATGTTCTTCTAAGTCGTGACCAAATATCTCATAATTTTTAATAGTTACTTCTCTATCGGCATATAAACGAGTCGCTCTCATTAAAGGACTTGTTATTGTCTTGGTCTTTTCTATTTTGATATTGTCAACGAAATTCTCATTCTTTGTTTCAGCAAAAAAATCATCAAAATTATTTAGTAGCTTATTTAGCGGTTTCCATAAATCAGTGTTAATATGATTAATTATCTCATATGCTACTTTTGGGGTTATAAAAATATTTGTTTCAGTTAACTTTTTACGTTTCAGTATCTCTATTTCTTTCTCAATATCACCCAATTCGTCAATATCTTCTCCATTTGCTGCTTTTAAACTCAGTTCTAAAGACCATATTGATTGTTCTTCAATATATTCAATAAGAGATTCGATATTTCCTGTATCTGCTTTTTGTAATGCAGTAAGATAACTTTCTTTATCTTCTGATTTTATAATAACTGGAGGATAATTGTTTTTTAGAAGTATATAATTCATTATTAATCTGGCAACTCGTCCATTACCATCATCAAAAGGGTGAATACATACAAATCTGTAATGAAATTCTGCTGCCAACTGAACTGGGTGTAATTGATCAATATTAGAGTTATACCAATTTAATAAATCGCCCATCAAAGCAGGAGTTTCTTCTGGTGAAGCATATTCATGAATATTCCCATTTTTCAGTTGAACACTATTTGGGGAAGTTTTATATTGACCTATCTCAATTCGTTTTCTAGTTGGAGTTCTGTTTGGAGAGATTGCATCTTTCCAAAATGGCTTAACTAAGATAGTTTTATTTAATTCTTTGATAAAAGTTTCTGTTAATGGACGTTCTTTATCATTTGCCATTTCCTCAATTTGAGATAAGGCTACATCATGAGCCTTCATTTCTTCAATGTCGCTTACAGGAACATCTCCTGAACTTTTATCAAAAAACAATAATAACTGAGTTTGTCCATATGTTAATGTATTGCCTTCAAGATGGTTTGAGTTGTAATTAAATTCTAAACGCAATTTTTTTTGTAGCCGCTTGCTATCTTCTGCTTTTAATGGAATCTTTTTATCTAACTCCAATTTTAAAGCATTCACAGTATCTATTGTTTTAGTCTTATACATTTTTGTCATTTTTATTTGATACAAGCAACTCTTTTACATCAACATCTAGAATTTCTGCTATCTTATATAAATTGTCCAAACTTGGCTGTCTTCTATTTTGAACGTAAGAATTAATCATGTTGTAGCTTTTATTCAATTGTTCTGACAACCAGGTTTGTTTTATACCCTTAGTTTCAAGTATCTCTTTAATTCTATTCATTTTATCTCACAATATGATATAAAATTAAATCAAATATTAATGATATGCAAATGTTAATTTGAAACACGGTAGTCTCTCAGCATGAAACCCAACGTTGGTGCTATGAATAGTTGCCGATTGCGGGTTGCTTACCTGTCCAGTTGCAACGGACTCAATGCGGGCTACAAACCTTAAATAACCACCTAAACCCCAATGTTTTATACCGCGTGTTGAACTAAATCCCTACGGGATAGCCTTTCTCAAAAATAGCATAAATCCATTTAGTTACAAATCGTAATAACTGT